>NZ_DS989843.1:7500-26547 GCF_000155555.1 Coleofasciculus chthonoplastes PCC 7420 | reverse complement strand
TTTTCTACTCGTTGGCGATTGATTAAAAGTGAATTTACTCGTCTTTGCCTAGACTCCTATAAGCAGCAATGTTCGTTATCCCGGTTGAGTAAGGGAGAACAATCTGTATGGCAACGTCGATTTTGGGAGCATCAAATCCGAGATGAAACGGATTTTCTGCATCATGTTGAATATATTCATTACAACCCTGTTCATCACCGTTTAGTAAAAGCACCAAAAGATTGGGCGTATTCAAGTTTCCACCATTATGTTAGAGAGGGTATTTATGAGGCGGATTGGGGTGCAGAGGAAGCGGTAAAATTTGGCGTTGATGTGGGACAGGAGTAGATGTTGGGTTTCCTTGCGTTTTCCCAACCTACTTAATACCCAATTTAAAGGCATGACAGCTTACTGAAATTTTGGCTGGTGGGCACTGCCCACCCTACGGTATATCGAGGGTTTCGGTAATCCTAAAAAGCTGATTGAAGCATACCCTTGGACTTAAAATACGTTTTGTAGGCGATCGCGAAAATACTGGCGATATAATTCAAAGCGGGGTACAGTCGCATTTCCCCGTAACTGCACTAATCCCATACTGTGTAATTTAAACGCCAACACGGATTCTAACTCAACGGGTTCCTCCGCCACTAGCACCTGAGCAAAAGCTGTCGCCAATTCTGGGTGCTGCTGCAAATTCCATAGATGTCGGCGCAGGTGATCCCCGTAAATTCCCGCCTCGGTTGGCGCTATCTCTACCAATTGCTCTAAGGTTAACTCCCCTCTGGCTATATAATAAAGAGCTACTCGGACTAAATAGGGATGTCCACCCACCATTGTCATTAATTGCTCAACCTGATGAGTTTGCCAATTGAGTCCATGACGCTGGGCTAAATCGGTAACTTGTTCTCGACTAAACTCCGATAATTCAATCGGTAAACCCACATTAAATGGCGATTGATTGATATCCAAGGGAATATAAACTTCCGTTGAATGCACCACCACTAAACGCAATTTTGCCCACAAATCACTATCGCTATCCCCATACCCAGCTTCTTCATACCAAGCGCGTAAGAGGGCAAAAAAGTCATCGGTTATTTTGGGATGCTGAAATACCCGATCCACTTCATCTAATCCTAAGACTAACGGTGCATCGGTTTCCGATAACAAAACATCCTCAAAATAAGCCGTACAGTTATCTTTACTCCCAAACGTATCCGTCCAATATGCCTCAACTTGATGAGGTAAACGCAGCTTGCGGGTAATTTTGGCACATAACCACTGTAAGAGTTGATTGAGATTGGTAAACACGCTTTTATCCGCATGTTGAAAGCTTAAGGGAACTGTGCGACAGCCTTGCTCTCTGGCTTGATACAAAATTCTCGCCATTAACGAGGTTTTTCCCATCTGTCGCGGTGCTTTGATGCGAATCAAGGTTCCTGGTTTGAGGATTTCTTGATAACATTGAGTTTCATCGGGAACTCGTTCGACATAGAAGGCTGAAGCTAACCGCACTTGACCTTTGGGTAATTCCGGTTCAGCCACGGGTAAAGGCGGTAAGGGGTTGATCGGAGTCTGATAGCTGCTGATCTCCTCCGCTACATCATTCCCTTCCCAGACTGGCGTTTCCCAATCCTCACTCCTCGACAACCGTTGTAACACCGCCTGTATCACAGTGGGTGTATCGGCGGGAGTGTTCCATTCTTGATAGCCAATTCCCTGGAGATAACTGCGTAAATCGTGGTTGAGGGGGGTACAGGGCGGGCAATTCACCCGAATTGGTAAGATAACGGGTTTGGCGTTGTGACTCTCATCTCGTAACTCCTGAACCCGTCGTAACGCTTCAATCACCATTTCACTCAATGCGGCTTGGGGAGACAGTAGCAGGATAAAATACTCACATTGCGCCAGTTGATGATCAATCTGGGCTAATTCATTCTCGGCGACAGCAGAGGAATGGCTCGAACCCTTTTCCACCCCTGTTCTAAAGGCTGGATATCCGGCTTGGGCGATCGCCTCCTCTAACTGAATCGCTAAACTCTCGTCAGGCTCTTGGTTTCGGTAACTGAGAAACACTTGCGGCTGCTGCGTCTTGGCTCGCGCGATCGCACCCTGAATCTTTTTTTTGCTGACTTTTTCCCCTAATACCTGGGAAAGCTTTTGCCATAACTTATAGCCCACATATTTTTCCACATACTCCGGATTTTGCGGATAAATCTCCTTATAGGAGCGTCCTTGCCAAGATCCGACAAAAACCTGCCGTTCTAGGTCATTTAGGTGCTTTCCCGTCTTCAGATAGGTTAAGCGATCGATAAAATTTAAGGCGTCTTTATAATCCATCTCCCCTTCATCAATAAAATTCAAAATTAAAACTAGGGAACAGGAAACATGGAACCGACAACAAAACGATTTCACGTTTCATTGAGTCTGGCTAAGTAGGTTGGTGGAAATAAACTCCAGTATATTAAGTTATGTGAATATTTCTCAACCCCTTACATAAGACGATCCCCCGCCGTTGCTTTCCTGCTAGGGTTATGCCATGCTAAATTATATCCATTCTAATCATCAACTTTATTATAATTTTAACAAGCGCTCTCTCGGCGAAGTTAATTTTTCTCGATTCTGGGAATAGCGATTAAAAAAATTTACCTGATATTTCAGGCTTTTTTAACGGGCGATGAACATACAAAGAAATAGTTATGAGGTTTTATGAGGTTTTTCTTTGATCAACAAATAAAATTGATTTGGATTGTTATCTCACCCAAACTATTATTTTTTTTTGTGAGGTTTTATGGTTTACATAACCCAGATGATCAACGAAACTAATAAATAGGTGTTCCCCACCGATTGATCTGTGAATCTACCAGGGTAAAGCCGCCCAACCGGGCTGAAATACCCGACTCGGTTATAAATTTAGATAGTATGACAGGGGAAGAACAATGTTTAATTTAACAGGGGTGCTAGTTCGCGATTGTGTCGAACGTCTACAAGTCGGCTACCGTCAGACTTACGGAAATTCTCAAACCGATTATGCTGAGGTGATCACGGGAGTGGCGCAAGTGACTCTCGACCGGATTGCCCAGAGTGATGCTCTATACCACAATGTTGAACATACCATTTTGGTGAGCTTAGTCGGACAAGAAATCCTTCGAGGGAAACATATCCTAGAAGGAAACGTTTCCCGTCAAGATTGGCTCACATCAATCGTGTCTTGGTTATGCCATGACATCGGCTATATTAAGGGGATTTGCCGAAATGACCAACCTGATCAACGATTGTACGTGATTGGTCTTGATGATATGATGATATCCTTGCCCCAGGGGGCAACCGATGCGAGTTTGACATGCTACCATATTGACCGAGGAAAGCGGTTTGTGGACGAGTATTTCGGCGCTCATCCCTTCATTGATTGTGCCATCGTAAAACGCAATATTGAGTTAACCCGTTTTCCAGTACCTGCTGATAACGCCCATCACGATACGATGAATTATCCGGGTTTGACTCGTGCGGCTGATTTGATTGGTCAGCTTAGTGATCCACGTTACTTACAAAAGATTCCCGCCTTGTTTGGCGAGTTTGAAGAAAGTGGCGCGAATAAAATTTTAGGCTATCAAAATCCGGGTGAACTGCGGCAAAACTACCCCAACTTTTTCTGGACAATTGTGTTGCAATACATCCAACCCGCTTTGCGGTATTTAGAGGTCACGAAAACAGGTCAACAGATTATTGCCAATCTGTATGGTAATGTCTTACAGGTTGAACAGGAAAATAGGGTAAGCCCAAAGAAAGTTGCCATGTTTGTTTAAGTCATCTTTAGACGACGATATAAGAGCTTAAGTTCATAAAATGGACTTAAGCTCTTAGCCTGGAGTTTGAACTCCGGGCTAGAATTGTCAAACAGAATTGGTATTAGAATTCAGATGACAGCGTTGCTGATAAATTTTCGCCACCTGATCCGCTGGGTTTTGACGCAAACAGGCTTCAAACAAGCGTAGTGCTTCGGCATAAGCCTGTTGATTATACAGAGACAACGCTAAGGCAAATCGGTCTTGATTTGCCAATTTACCCTCTCGAACTTCCGGTAAGTCAGCATCAAAGATTTCATAGACGGTAACCAGTTCAGATTTACCTTTGACTTTGACATGATCAATCATGCGGATAGCATAGTCGTAGGGGTTTTGTAATTGTTTGAACGTGTGGTGAGAAATTAATAATGATACGCCATAATTTTTGGTTAAGCCTTCCAAACGAGCCGCTAAATTAACCGCATCACTAATCACGGTGGTATCCATGCGGTTATATCCGCCCACAGTCCCTAACATTAATGTTCCTGTATTAATGCCCATACCTAGTTGAATGGCTCGATAATTACAGTTAGCTCGATGTTGATTATATTCAGTTAACTGATGCAACATGGCAATTCCGGCTTTAACCGCATCATCCGCACCGCCACTAAAGAGTGCCATAATCGCATCCCCAATATATTTATCAATAAATCCTTGATTTTTAATAATAGTGGGTTCCATTCGGGATAGATAGGAATTGATGAATTTAAAATTCTCTTCAGGGGTCATCCCTTCCGAAAGAGCAGTGAAGTCGCGAATATCCGAAAATAACACGGACATTTCTTTCTCAACTTGGTCGCCTAACTTAACATCAATAATAGTCTCCTTATTGAGTAACTGGAGAAATTGACCCGGCACAAAGCGAGAAAAAGCATGATTGAGTTTATTCAGATGACCTGTAAACTTGAGTCGTTCGGCTTCCCCCCGTTTGCGTTCGGTGATATCGTTCAGCACGACAATGGCGTAGCTAACATTTCCCTTGTCATCAAAGATGGGGGTTCCTAAAACCTCAATCGGCACTATTTTGTCGGGCTGGTGAATTTCTATCCCTTCATAGATGGAATTTTTACCGTTAAGTGCTTGGATAATTGGCTCAAGATTGGAGGGATAGATTTTCTCAGATTTAGGAGAATAAATTGGATAAATTTCGGGTAGCTGATTGGCAGGATTGGTGGGAATTAGACCTTGCCCAAAAAGTTTCTTTGCCGTCTGATTGGCATAGTAGGGTATACCGTTTTGATCAACGACAAAAACGCCGACAGGTATCGCTTCTAAGAATTGAGTGAGCCGACTTTCACTATCTCGTAATTGATCTTGAGCCTCCAGCCGTTGATTAATTTCGCGATAAATGTGATAATAGACAAAAACAAGAATACCTAAGTCAAAAATGAGTCCAATGGAGAAAATCCATATTGTCGTATGAACTGTGCCTTGAGTGTGCTGCGATCGCGCATACAATAGCCGCTCTTCCTCCGCCTTCATCTGATGAAAGATATCGCGGATCTGATCCATGATCAGTTTGCCTTCGTTTGTGTTGACAATCGCTAAAGCCGCGTCCAATCCTTGCTCGTTTCTTAAGTTAATTGTTTGCTCAAGTTCGGCAAACTTGGTATTAATTAAAGGGACGACTAGCTCTAACTTTTGTTGATGGTAAGGGTTGTCTACTGTCAAGTCTTGTAGCTGCTTGATATCATCTTCGACTTTATCAATGGCTTTTTGATAGGGGTCGAGATAGCGCGGTTTACCGGTGAGAAGATAACCCCGCTGTCCCGTTTCGGCATCCGTAATTTCAGCTAAGACTTCTTCAAGTTTTGTTAATACTTTTTTGGTATGGAGTTCTTTGTGATTTGTCTCTCTCAGGCGAAATGCGCTATAATATCCACTTAAACTAACGATCACGATCAGGCTAGAGGTTAGTCCAAATCCTACGACGATTTTTCGTTGTATCGATAATTTTATCATAAAGGGTAGAGTTTAACTGATAAAACTCTGATTCGGGTTAAACGGTAAAACACCTATTCAGGTATAATTTATCTTTTTCCGCAACTTTAAAAAATAATGATATTTTTTGTGATAAACTAAAGTCTGCATATTTTTTTTTTAGATATAAATCATGCCAAAGATGGGCTGTTTATTCTTTGTTCAGAGAAATACGTCTCGCTTTCAGAGTATAAGAATATAACCAGCATTTTACCGATACAGTTTCGGTTTTGGCAAATGCTGGTTAAAAAAATTTATCTTCTTGGCTTTGTCCTTTCTCAGGGAATGGGAACCTGGAAATTCAACAACATTCAGTCCCCCCTAGACTTGACAAATAATCGCGCCCTTCAAAATTGCTCCACTCAGATTCGCACCATTGAGATTTGCCTGATTCAGATTGGTATTTCTCAGGTTTGCTCCTTTCAGGTTTGTCTGACTGAGATTAGCGCCTGTCAAATCAGCACCACTGAGATTCGCATCGGTTAAATCCGCGCCTTTCAGATTTGCGCCTCTGAGATCAGCATTTCTTAAGAAAACAGCGATGAGGTTCGTATCAATTAAAATGGCTTGACTCAGGTTTGTTGTATGACAAATCGCTTCATAGAGATTCGCCCGACTGAGGTTGGCTCGACTGAGGTTGGCTCGACTGAGATTGGCTCGACTGAGGTTGAAGTTTTGCAAATTATACTCACTGAGATTCAATCCACTCAGATCAACCTTATTAAAGTTCAGTTTGAGTATATTGGTTTTACTCTGATTTTGATTTAAGTTAATATTTTGCAGTCGCCATCGATTCCAATTTTCAACACCTTGTTTTAGGATAACTATATCGTTTGCATTTGCCACTTTGTATGACTCCTCCAAGTTTCAACGTGATCGCAGTATCGTTTTGTCAAAATTCTCTGAATCATTCAGAATGGTGAGAATAGGGTCGATTTGGAGTCATAAAAATTGCTGAGATTGCTATTGAATCAAGTGACTAACATTGAGTTTATGCCAGAAACGGGTGATGAAACAAATAGGGGTTTCATCGATCAATGTAACAAAAGTTTAAGACCTTATTCAGATTATCGGATAAGAAGTGCTTGGTCAAAACATAGAGGATTTTCTATGGCATAGCTATAAATTGGGGAAGTTTTGAGTGTGTAGGGGTGGGTTTAGGGAATCGCGTTTCGCTATTGACGATAACGTTACCTCAAAACCCGCCCTGAGTGTTGAGTGTTGATCCTTCGCTTCGCTAGTCGGATAGGATTTCGACGCGGCGCGATCCTTGAGGGAGGCTGGATTTAAGGAGTATCGAGACTTAGACTGTTACGTCTCTACACCCTCTGTCTCCTTAGGCGGGTTAAATGGCGGGTGCGATCGCGCTTTGGGTTCCCTGGGTATCAATCGAGTGCGATCGCGCTATTGCAGAAATTCCCACCTCTTGCCAAGCCTCAGCCATAGCGGTGACTACGGCTTCAGCTTGCATCGGATCGACAAGCGCCAACAAAGTGGGACCAGCGCCACTAATCGTCACTCCATAGGCACCTGCTTTTAAGGCGGCGGTTTGTACCGCTTCATACCCCGGAATCAAAGCCTGTCGGTAGGGTTGATGTAACGTATCCTGGAGGGCAGTTTGTAACCAATCACCTCGTCCCGTTGCTAAGGCGCGTACCAATAAGCCGAAATGGGCAATATTAAAAATAGCATCCGCCCGACTCACTTGGTTGGGGAGTACCTGTCGCGCCTCTTGGGTGGAGAGTTCAAAATTGGGAATGGCGACAACCGGGACAATTTGATCATGCCAGGGAATATCACAAATCTCCCATTCCTTGAGAACCGCATCCCCCCGCACCGCCAGACGACAGCCGCCCAACAAAGCGGGGACAACATTATCTGGATGTCCTTCCAGCGCGATCGCTAATTGCATGACTTCGGTTTGACTCAGGGGTTCCCCAGCGAGTTGGTTAGCGCCAACCAATCCACCGACAATCGCCGTGGCGGAACTTCCTAACCCTCTGGCGAGAGGGACATCTAAATCAATTTTGAGTTGGACGGGGGGAGGTGTATGACCAATCTGGTTGTATAGTTTCAGAAAGGCTTGGTAAGCCAGATTCGTTTCATCAGTTTTTACCTGGTTTGCCTCGATACCCGACACCCGAATTCTCACCGCCCGTTCTGTTTCCCAGGGAGTATCCGAACTCAGACGAGTAAACGTGAACTTGTTGTACAGGGTTAAGGCAGCGCCAATGCAATCAAATCCGGGTCCTAAGTTGGCGGTTGTCGCGGGAACAGTAACGGTGACGGGAGAATGGATAGACATTCGTGCGGGATTAAAAGATGCCAAGGGGCAATCTTACCAGATTTCCTGTATCAATGTAGAAACTCAAACTCCTCATGCTACGTCTGTCCGTCTGTCAATGGTTGTAGGGGCGGGTTTAGTCACAATTGTAGGGGCGGGTTTAGGAACTAAAGTCAGATCCTCAGAACTAACGGAACAACAAAACCCGCCCTCCCCACTTTCCCCTAATTAACGACGATTGATCAGCACAAAACCTCTAGTTTTTTCTGAGGTAGAATCCACCGTCGCCATGGCTTGCCAAAGGTCTTCCGCCTCAACCCAAATGGGTGGATACTTGTAGCGGGATACATCTAAAATTAGAAAGCGATCGCTCTGTTGATTATAAGCCGCGATCGGGGAAATATGTCCGCCCCGTTCCTGACCCATGGTTTTTCGTAAGTAGTTGACTAAGACAAAGTTATTGGGGTCTTGTAAATTCTCTACCACCATCTGACGGAATTTGTCCAGAGTTACTTCACTGGCGTGGTAAACTTCGGCGTTGAGGGGATAGGTTTCTAAGAGTTGACCTAATTCGTTTAAGGTCATCCCTTGACGGGCAATGATAGCAGCAGGGAGAATTTTTTCGGTTTGTTCATTTAAAACATTTTCTTGGGTGAAAATGTGATGATCCCCAAAGTTAGCGGTTGGCGGTGCAGGGATAGAAAGGGCGTTGAGTACCATCACTATACTGGCGACACCACAATAGGCTAAATTTTCCTGGGTTTCAAAATGGATACTTAAGGGGAAATAGTCCCGACGAGCATTACTTTCAACGAGTAGGGTTTCTCCATCCTGAGAGTTAAGGTTAATTAAATCCTGGGATAGGGGCAATGTTTGGGGAAGAAGTTTACCTGTGGCAAAGGAAAACCCGATAATTCCGGCACTTAGGGGAATGCGAAGTGCTTTGAGAAACTTCAGTCGATGCATATTGAGCTGGAGTTGTCGAATATTGCTAATATGCTGATATTAATCTGCTTTTGTCAACTACCGCACACCATACCCAAAGGGTTGGTGTGGGCTGAGAATTTAGCCTGTTGACACGAATCAGGGCGCACGTCTGTGCGCCCCTACGGGGTTCTCGGGTTACTTTTGATCTATTGGGCTTGATTTGGGCGTCCCATTCCTCTTTGACCCCGACGATTTCCCCGCATCTGACGCATTTGTTCCTGTTGTTCCTCGGTTAGAACATCTCGCATCTGTTCCCGTGCGGATTGGTGAATTTCCCGCATCTGATTCCGTTGTGCTTCGGTCAGATTTAGCGATCGCATCCCTTCCCGGTGTCGCTGGCGTTGTCCCTGCAATTCTTGGAACTGTTCCCGTTGTTCGGGGGTGAGAATTTGTTCGATTTGCGAGTGTTTGTTATCCCGGATGCGTTCTAACTGCGTTTGTTGGTCGGTTGTTAGGTTGAGTTCCTCTGCGAATGGGGGTTGGGCAAATGTTGCCATGGGTGCAGCAGCTAGGGTAATTGCAGCGATGCTTGCAAGTAGAGGAAAGAGTTTGATGTTCATAATGTTAGAGTTGTCAACGATTTGGTGTTCGATGTCTCTATCCTAGAAACTGTAAGGGTTATACCGCCTGAGGCAAACGTCCTGATTTGAGGTAGGACTTTAGTCCTAGTGTTTTAGGTGTGGGGAAGGTGGGGGAGATGAGGGAGATGGCGAAGATGGGGGAGATGGGGGAGATGGGGGAGATCAAAACTCTACCTTACCCTGTTCCCTATTCCCTATTCCCTATTCCCTGACAAATGACAAATGACAAATGACCAATGACCAATGACCAATGACCAATGACCAATGACCAATGACCAATGACCAATGATAAATGACCAAACATCCAATTCCTTTCCTTTTATATCTAGAATGGATTCTCTTGGGAATCATCGCTATCATTGAATTCCTACGATTTCCCTTTCCCCACCTCCCTCGCTTCCCTCTCCTGAATCTGTTGGGTTTAGCTGTCTTTGGCATCATGGGGTTGAGATTACCGACTCAGAAATCGGTCAAGGTGATTTATACCGGCGTGGAAATTGGCGTAATTCTCCTCGTCTCCTTGGTGGGTAAACTTCGTATGTTACCCTTGATTTTAATTATTTTAGTTATCCGAAACTGTTTTATCTTTGAACGGCAAAGCCGCTTAATTATTACCGGATTCGCCTTTGTCTTATTTCTAATGCGAGAAGTTGACCGATTTCAGTCTCGCAGCCTTCACCCTCGCCCTCCCTTTCGCCCGCCAGTTTTGGCAATGCCAGAACGCTGGCTATTTATCCTGTTAAGTTCTATAGTAGTCTTTGGCTTAGTCTTGGTCTTCCTCCAGTTATTAGTTGATGCTGTATTAGCTGAACGGCGCAGTCGGGACGAATTGGCACAGGCAAATGCTCAACTGCGGCGCTATGCTATCCGGATTGAGGATATGGCGACGCTGCAAGAACGGAATCGTATTGCGAGGGAAATCCATGATTCCTTGGGACATTCCCTGATTACGTTTAATCTACACTTAGAAGCCGCGTTGCGACTGATGGAATCAAATCCCGCCGAAGCCAAAGATTTTTTACTCGAAGTCAAACAAGTTGCCGCGACTGCACTGCAAGACGTGCGTCAATCCGTAGCAACCCTGCGTTCTAACCCGTTACAAGGGCAATCTCTAGAGGATGCGATCGCGTCTTTAATCCAAGAGTTCCACAAGTCTACAGGTATCTTACCTGATTGTCAGATCAATTTGTCCCATCCGGTGACGCCTGATGTGAAAATGGCGAGTTATCGGATTATCCAAGAATCCCTCACCAATATTTATAAACACGCCAAAGCCACGGAGGTGAGTATCCAGATTTGGACAGATTCCCGGTTCCATCTGATGATTCAGGATAATGGCAGAGGATTCGATGTGATGCAGAATACCACGGGTTTTGGACTCCAAGGGATGCGGGAACGTACCCAAGCATTAGGCGGTAGTTTTACAATTAACACAGCACCCGGACAAGGGTGTCAAGTTAGGGTTGAGTGGTGATTTGTCATTCGTCATTCGTCATTCGTCATAAGTAGTTGAGTGTGTAGGGGCGGGTTTAGGGACTTTCTGCTTGGCTATTGATGGTAAATTTTGGACAAAACCCGCCCTGATTTAGGGTTGAGTGTGTAGGGGCGGGTTTAGGGACTTTCTGCTTGGCTATTGATGGTAAATTTTGGACAAAACCCGCCCTGATTTAGGGTTGAGTGTGTAGGGGCGGGTTTAGGAACTTTCTGCTTAGCTATTGATGGTAAACTTTGTACAAAACCCGCCCTTTTATGATTAAAATCCTATTAGTTGATGACCAAAGTCTAGTCCGACGCGGGTTAAAAGCCTTATTACAATTTGAAGCGGATTTCGAGGTTATCGGAGAAGCCGATAATGGAGAAACCGCGATCGCACAACTAGAAACCCTACAACCTGATATTATCCTCATGGATGTGCGTATGCCTGTTATGGATGGTGTCGCCGCTACTCGGCAAATCCATCAACGGTTTCCCCACATCAAACTATTGGTTTTAACCACATTCGATGATGATGAGTATATTACCCAAGCCCTGCATTATGGTGCATCGGGCTATTTACTCAAAGATACACCCCCCGACGAATTAGCCCAAGCGATTCGGGCGGTGCATAAGGGGTATACTCAATTGGGACCAGGAATTGGTCAAAAGATTATGACGCAAATCCCTGCTTCTGTCTCCAATTCCTCCACCGCTTGGGATGAACTAACCCCCAGAGAACAGGAAATCCTCCGCTTAATCGCCACGGGTGCGAATAATCGAGAAATTGCCCAAACTCTGTATATTTCCCAGAAGACCGTGAAGAATCATATTACCAATATCTTAAGCCGATTGAACCTACGCGATCGCACCCAAGCCGCAATCTGGGCAAACTCCCATTCAATCCACAGCTAGGAGTTCCACAGACTCAGCCAAAATCACTGGTTTATTTTCGTATTCCACTTCTATGCTTTGTTCCACATCTAAATCCCAGGTCAAATCGTAATCCTTCTCCAATTCCTCCTTACTGACAAACTTACTTACTTTCCCCGTAACTCTCACCCAATTGTCCTCTATAATCGGCGTATCGGGATTAGCATTCATCACCAGGACTTGTTTGTCTAACAGAGGTTCTTCCTGTTCCAGCTTAAATGTACTCGAATCGATAACCTCGTCCACCTTACCATCCACCGTAATCATCTCACCCGTCAACTCCTCCCTATTCTCAGAGACATCACCTAAGGTAGAACTGTTCTCTATCGCTGTCTTATCTACTGTCTCCTCTGGCGGTATAGTAGCCGCTTCGTCTTCATAGAAAATACTACAAGCAGACAAAAGTACCATCACCAGCCCCAAACCCATTAATTTCCGAAGTCCCATTGAGAACCCTCCTAACTGCGGTTATGCTTTACACTAAACAGAATAGACGTGCGATCGCGTCTGGCTAGAGTCTAACTCCCACATCCTTCCCTAGAGAGAAATTTACCCGATTACTCATTGCCTTCACTTGAATGACACACTCCTTAATCTGAGTTCGTAGTTGCGCTTTAGCGCCATAAACGCATGTATATCAACCGTCACGGCGGTTAGGACACCAATTTTAATCATCATCTAAAACTATGTCTCACTTCACCACCATCAACATTCAAATCAAAAACGGCGAAATTCTGCATCAAACATTACAGGAGTTGGGGTATCACGTCGAATGCAATACCTCGGTACGCGGCTATCATGGAAATACCACCGAAGCCGAATACGTGATTCGCCAGTCTAATGGTTACGATTTAGGCTTTCGCCAAAATGAGGAGGCGTATGAACTCGTGGCAGATTTCTGGGGGGCGAGAATTAATCAAACAGAATTCGTCAATTCCGTGAATCAAAAATACGCCCATAAAATGTTAATGCATTCCGTGCAAAAACAAGGATTTAATGTCGAAGAAGAAGACGTATTAGAAGACGGTACAGTGCGGGTAGTTGTGGGACGCTGGCAATAAAAACGTCCCCCCATTCCCCATTCGTATTGTCAAGGCGGGTTGAGTCACTCAGTTGGTCTCCAATGATGCATCAATAAAACCCGCCCTTTGCAAGAATAGTAACGTGGTATCTCTCAATTGAAGTTCGTAGTAAGGGCTTGACGCTTAAATTTTGTTGGGTTTACTGCATCCACCTAACCTACAGGTTTTCAGGGTTAATTCAAATGTCATATAGTGACTTTACGTTAGCCAAAGTCAAAAAAGACTTTGACTTAATTACTGTAGAAGAAATGAATACGTTTAGTCAGGTTGCTGAGTTTGCACCCAGTTCCTTCCTGACAGATACTTTACACTATAATATTCCCTTAGCCTTAGCCAGCAATAGTGAAAAAGCTCGATCTGAAATGATTATTGCCCCAATTTTAATTGATATCAGAAGACAATTACATGAACAGATAAACTTATTTTCAGGAATTGAATTTAATATTGATAAAGAACGCGGATTGAATGGAGTTTGCGATTTTCTGATTAGCCAGTCTCCGGAACAGTTATTTGTCAATGCGCCAGTAATTATGCTGGTAGAAGCAAAGAAAGAAAATCTGATTGGGGGATTGGGACAGTGTGTAGCAGAAATGGTAGCGGCTCAGATGTTCAATGACCGCGAGGGAAATGAAATATCCGAAATTTATGGCGCAGTCACGTCAGGAACCAACTGGAAGTTTTTGCGCCTTAAAGGAAACGTTATCGAAATTGATTTGAATGAGTATTATCTGAATGATATCGATAAAATTTTAGGAATTTTGGCAAATGCTGTTCAAGACCATTAATAATTATATTGATAATTATAGATTGATCTAAGTTGCCTGATTATTCATACACCCCCATATCTTAACCGTCTTATCCAAACTGCCACTAACTAAATATTGCCCATCCTGACAAAAAGCTAAACAGGTTACAGCCTCCTTATGTCCCGTCAATGTTTGAATTTGCTTTCCCGTCGCCACATCCCAAAACTTGATTGCCCGATCATTCCCACCACTGATTAAAATGCGCCCATATCGACTAAACAGCAGACTATTCACCGCATAATAATATCCCTCCAACGTATGTTCAACCTGGTGAGTCGCCAGATTCCAGAGTTGGATTTGTCCTTGCCAATTGGTACTCGCTAACGTCAACCCATCAGGATTCATCGCCACTTGGTTAGCGTAACTTTTCAATGTCCGAGGTCGATCTCTTGTCCGCAAATCCCACAGCTTAATCTTGCCATCCCGACTACTACTGACTAACGTATTACCATCCGCACTAAAGGCAAGACTCCAAATCTCATCCGTATGCGCCCCTAGAGTTAATTGATTACTAAACGTACAAATCAGTTTACCCGTTTCTAAATGCCAAAGTTTAATCGTGCTATCCTGACTGCCACTAGCAAGAATTTGACCATCGGGACGAATCGCGATCGCCCGAATGATATCTTGATGTCCATAGAGACTGTGGCGAAATTCTCCCTGATCCCAAATCTCGATGACATGACTTGCACCATTCCTGACTCGCACCACTATTTTCACATCATCAGTCAACGCCAAAAATTCTTTGGCTTTGGGATATTTGGGAATCTTGTAGAGGATTTCTTTCGTCTCAATATGGTAAACTCGAATAGTTTTCCCGCGTAAATAGGCAATTCTTGTGCCATCGGGACTAATGGCAATGGATTGACCCGCCTTATGCGTTGTGATATCTTCAAACAGGTGATAAGGGAGATAAGCATTTAACGCCCGTTTCGCCTCTCGTTCAGTGCGATCGCGCAACAGTAAATAGGCAATTCGCTGCACTTGTTCTGATTCATCCTGCAAAGCGGGGATAATTACCCCTAAACCCGATTCTCCATACTTGCACGCCTCTTTAAGTGCAGCAATTCTCACCGTCTCATCGTCACTTGCCAGACGCCGCTTAACCCCTGCAATCCCGCCTAAAATAACCGCACCCAGAGGGGCAGCATAAGACGAACCAAGAACCGCATCATTGTCTCTGGGTTGATGAAAATGCTCCACCATAATCATTTACAATATTATTTCCGTTTATTTCTCCAATTCTATAAAACATCCCCCAAATACTACCAATTTCTCTGCGTTCCTCTGCGAAAACCTCTGCGTTAAAAAAACATCAGATTGGATATTACAAACTACTAATTACTTATGAATAAATCCCGATCGCGTCCCCTTCACCCCAACCTTGTGATAAACCGCTAGAATCTCAGGTGCGGCTAGCGATCGATTAAACAGTTGCACATCACTCATCCTACCCTGAAAGAATCCCGGTGAACTCGGATGATCCGAACGCTGTCCCAATCGCAGAGGTTTAAAATTATTTAGCGAACCCTGTTGTCCCATAGGGTTAAACCGATTCCCCAACTCAAACCCATCGACATACCATCGTCCCCCATCCGTCGCATCTCGGTCAACGGTAACCATCAGATAGTGCCAGTGATCATCAGCAATGAAGCACTGACTATCATAATTCGTCCAAGCTGACTCGATTCCATCCGCTAATTGTAAACCCAACCGACCATGATGCAGATATAAACAATATCCTTGCACCGAACCAGAGGTTTCCACTCGCTTATCCAAAATTACCTCAAGTCCACGACGGCGAGTTTTAACACCCACACCAATCGAGAAATCCCCAACCCCAAAATTCAGGGCTGCTCCATGGGGAATTTCCACATAGTCATCCCCATCAAATTGCAGCGCACTCCCTAACCCTTGAGGTAGAACATATTCCACAAAGCGATAAGACTCCGAATTCACCTCATCCGGATGTGCCGCACCACCTAATCCCGGCATTCGACCAGGAACCATCGTCACTGGCGTCGCCCCCTTAATTGTGCCATCATTTCCCCCCACACTATCCGCCGCGATGTCCCCTTCGGTTTCATTTAACCACCACCAGGCTACCCGATTAGCCGGGACATAATGTTTAATGGCTTGTTGAACCCACGGTTGTTTCTTATTCCACAGGATTAAGAGTGCGGCTTGTTTTACCCGTGGGGATTCATCTTGCAAAAAAGCGTCCTCCACTAAATTTAACCCCGCTTCCCCATAGGCGATGGCTTCAGTCATAGCGGCTAAACGTTGTTCCACCACAGGAGAGGTTAAACGCATCCTTACCCCAGCAATACCACCTAAGACTACGCCTTTAGTTGGGGGTGGATTTTTACCGCCGAGAACGGCGTCATCCTTTTTTGGTCGGTGAGAATTCTTTGCCATCGCCCCTATTTCCCTATCCTCTTTAATTTATAATGCCATTCTTCTCAGGAAGCGATCGCGCCATGGTTCGCGGAGTCATCAACGAAGTGAAGGAACACTCATGAAACATCTGGCGAGATTAAGCAAGATCCCCGACTTCTGGAAGAAGTCGGGGATCTGTCTGTATACCTCACTGACTTGAAAAGCGCTATAACGAAAGCTTCACGCCAACCGGGGGAGTCTCTACAACCTCTGCTCCCCTGCTACCCTTTTCCTTCTGTCTTTTCTCCACCAAATACGGCTAACCCATAATATTTCCAAGGTACAGCTACAGATTTAAACCCAGCCGCTTTCAACATATCTAGATGGGCGGCTAATGTAACTAATTGATCCGGTTGAGAAGAACCGTAAGGAATACTTTTACCTGTTTTCGTCCTGACTTCGGTTAACGTGGTTCCCTGTTTTACACACCATTCCTCGCGAATATGCTTATAGGCTTCTGACAAAATTGGTGATTCAGGAACCACCGGATCAGCATTCCAAAACACACCGCCAGGGTTGAGGCTTTCCCGAATTTTAGTAAACAGTTTTACCTTCATTTCATCCGTCAAATGATGAATAGCTAAAGAGGAAACACAAGCATCAAAACCTCCTCCCACCGATAACTGATGATTTGCCCAATCACCAAAATCTCCTTCAATACCTGTCCACTGTTGACGATATCCGGCTGTCTCTAGCTTGGTTGTGGCAAACTCGATCATCCGGGGAGAATAATCCACGCCGACGACTTGGACATCTCGACAGCGCTGAAGTACCTTGAAACTCAATTCGCCAGTCCCACACCCCAAATCCAGTATACGTTTCGCCTGAGACGGGATACAGCGTGCGATGCTCGCTAACATTTCATCATAACGTGGTAAGAGTTGCCGGATATACAGATCAAACTCCGCCGTCTTAGCAAAGACTTCTCCGGGGAATATGGAGTTGGGGATGGCTGAGTCTGGAGGAGTCGGGATTGGGTTGGTGGGATGAGAACTCACAAGCGTTGAGGATAACGACTACCATTGAGATTTTACCGAAGATATTTGGTTTTAGCGATCGCGTTGCGCCTTGAAGCATTAACCGCTGTTTTTATAGATTCATAATGTCTTACAAAAATTGGCAATTAGGTAGGCATATATACTATAATCATTATTTATCGAATTCTACCTTTTTTCTCAGGCGATTTTCAAATTAATGTGGCATACCTCAATCAGGAGGATAAACTTCGTTCGTAGTCAGCACTTTAGTGCCTTACAATGCCAGAGCTGACGACAAACCTTTAGGTCGGTTTGTTGGTTGGTGTTATGCCAATACACCTAACAAAATTTAGGCTAAAGCCTTTACGACAAATTTACTAACCAGGGTGATATCACAATAATTACGAAAATTTATTCCAGAAAAATTTTGATGTCATCTAACTGGTTAAAATTATTAAGCTTATTTCAGTCTCGTTTATCTCAGCGAATTACCCTCTGGGTATTTATCTGCCTTATTGTTATCGAAACTCTTATTTTAATTCCCTCTTATTATCGGCGTAAGCATGAACTCCTCAACCAATTGGAAGACGTTTCCGGAGAAGTAGTTGAGAGTGTCGTGCGGTTGACGCAAAAAAATATGTCCACGATTGTATTTTACGAAAAAATTGAACAGTTAACTCGTGGTTCTCAGGTTATTTTAGGCGTTACTATTTACCACGCAAATGGACAACTGATGGGAAAATTTGGTGAATCACCAACCCTTACATTCGAGGATCTTAAACATGCTGATATTCAGCGCCTTTATAAGTTACAGAATCAACGATATGATTTGGCTTGGTCAGCCCAACAACTAGGAAAACCCTACATAATTATTATTCGTCATGATGCGTCCTCGATTCAACCCAAGTTATACGCCTTTACCCTAAGAATTGCGGGTTTAGTCTTGTTAATATCAGTGTTTGTTACCGGAACAACCATGTTAGTTTTAGGAAAAACCGTAATTGTCCCTATCCTACAACTTCGTCAAGACTTAATTGCCGTCGGAGAATCCATTAGCCAAGATACGTTAAATCTCAATTTCTATGCTTTATCCGTTCAGCGCCATGATGAATTAGGTGATGTCATGACAGCCTTTAATCAGATGTTTCAGCGAATTTTCTGGGAAATTGCCGAACGCAAGCGGACGGCGGAAATATTGCGGGTTGAACAAGAAAAGTCTGAGCGTTTATTGCTGAATATTTTACCGGAACCTATTGCGGGGCGATTGAAACAAAACCAAACTTGTATTGCTGATGGTTTTACAGAGGTTACTATTTTATTTGCGGATATAGTTGGCTTTACCCAACTATCGGAACGAATCTCACCAACAGAATTAGTTAACTTACTCAATGAGATATTCTCAGCATTTGATCACCTGACCGAGAAGCATAATTTGGAGAAAATTAAAACGATTGGCGATGCTTATATGGTTGCCAGTGGATTACCCAAACCACACCCTGATCATGCCGCCGCGATCGCAGAAATGGCGCTGGATATGCAACAAGAAATTCAACAGTTTAATCAAAAGCATCATGCTGAACTCAGTATTCGCATTGGTATTAATACTGGATCGGTGGTAGCTGGCGTTATTGGCACGAAAAAGTTTATTTACGACTTATGGGGGGATGCCGTAAATACAGCTAGC
>NZ_DS989843.1:0-2500 GCF_000155555.1 Coleofasciculus chthonoplastes PCC 7420 | reverse complement strand
CTTTCACCTTCTTTGGTGTTGCATTCAACAACTTCGTCTAGCCTCGGGTATTCCCTTATGGCTGTCCCACTACCCCATCTAGCATGCTAGATGGTTTAGGCTGGTCCCTTTTCGCTCGCCGCTACTGGGGGAATCGCTTTTGCTTTCTTTTCCTCCAGCTACTAAGATGTTTCAGTTGGCTGGGTTGGCTCGTGCTGACCTATGGATTCAGTCAGCCGTACTTGGGGTTGCCCCATTCGGAAACCTCCGGCTCAACGCTTGCTTCCAGCTCCCCGGAGTGTATCGTCGGTCGCCACGTCCTTCTTCGCCTCTGTGTGCCTAGGTATCCACCGTTAGCTCTTTGTAGCTTGACCATCTATTTTTGGTTTTTGTCTGTGTAAGACACAAACGCCTTTTTTGGCATTGTGCATTACTATCTGACTTTGACTTTTTCTCTCGCTATGCAGTTTTCAAGGTTCTGACTGAACGTTTACGTCCAGCAGTCTGAGCAAGTTCTTTTGACTTCTACAGGTGCTGAACGCTCTGTTTTTTCCGGTTCTTGTTTGCGGGTGTTTGGCTTAACCTGCTCGCTTCTTGGGGAAGTATGGAGGTAAGCGGACTCGAACCGCTGACATCTGCCTTGCAAAGGCAGCGCTCTACCAGCTGAGCTATACCCCCTCTTCCTGGAACAGGTGGGCCATCCTGGACTCGAACCAGGGACCTCACCCTTATCAGGGGTGCGCTCTAACCACCTGAGCTAATAGCCCATTTTCCGAACCGAAACCAGTTTGAAAGCCAATCTACTTTTTCCTTGACCGACCTAGGGTGTCCGAATTGATGAAGCTTTAATTATTTATTCTCTTCATCAATCAGTTGGTCTCCCTAAAAAGGAGGTGATCCAGCCACACCTTCCGGTACGGCTACCTTGTTACGACTTCACCCCAGTCACCAACCCTGCCTTCGGCGTCCCCCTCCCCGGAGGGTTAGGGTAACGACTTCGGGCGTGGCCAGCTTCCATGGTGTGACGGGCGGTGTGTACAAGGCCCGGGAACGGATTCACCGCCGTATTCTGACCGGCGATTACTAGCGATTCCTCCTTCACGCAGGCGAGTTGCAGCCTGCGATCTGAACTGAGGCCGAGTTTCTGGGATTAGCTTGCCTTCGCAGGTTAGCTGCCCTCTGTCCCGACCATTGTAGTACGTGTGTCGCCCAGAGCGTAAGGGGCATGCTGACTTGACGTCATCCCCACCTTCCTCCGGTTTGTCACCGGCAGTCTCTCTAGAGTGCCCAACTTAATGCTGGCAACTAAAGACGAGGGTTGCGCTCGTTGCGGGACTTAACCCAACATCTCACGACACGAGCTGACGACAGCCATGCACCACCTGTGTTCCGGCTCCCGAAGGCACCCCCAGCTTTCACCGGGGTTCCGGACATGTCAAGCCCTGGTAAGGTTCTTCGCGTTGCATCGAATTAAACCACATACTCCACCGCTTGTGCGGGCCCCCGTCAATTCCTTTGAGTTTCACACTTGCGTGCGTACTCCCCAGGCGGGATACTTAACGCGTTAGCTTCGGCACAGCTCGGGTCGATACAAGCTACACCTAGTATCCATCGTTTACAGCTAGGACTACTGGGGTATCTAATCCCATTCGCTCCCCTAGCTTTCGTCCCTGAGTGTCAGTTGCCGTCCAGTAGAGCGCTTTCGCCACCGATGTTCTTCCCGATCTCTACGCATTTCACCGCTACACCGGGAATTCCCTCTACCCCTACGGCACTCTAGCTATTCAGTTTCCACTGCCTTAACGGAGTTAAGCCCCGTGCTTTGACAGCAGACTTGAATCGCCACCTGCGGACGCTTTACGCCCAATAATTCCGGATAACGCTTGCCTCCTCCGTATTACCGCGGCTGCTGGCACGGAGTTAGCCGAGGCTGATTCCTCAGGTACCGTCAGAGCTTCTTCCCTGAGAAAAGAGGTTTACAACCCAAGAGCCTTCCTCCCTCACGCGGTCTTGCTCCGTCAGGCTTTCGCCCATTGCGGAAAATTCCCCACTGCTGCCTCCCGTAGGAGTCTGGGCCGTGTCTCAGTCCCAGTGTGGCTGATCGTCCTCTCAGACCAGCTACTGATCGCTGCCTTGGTGAGCTCTTACCTCACCAACTAGCTAATCAGACGCGAGCTCCTCTTGGGGCAATAAATCTTTTACCCGAAGGCTTATCCGGTATTAGCCACCGTTTCCAGTGGTTGTCCCCGACCCCAAGGCAGATTCTCACGCGTTACTCACCCGTCCGCCACTCAACCCGAAGGTTGCGTTCGACTTGCATGTGTTAAGCAGACCGCCAGCGTTCATCCTGAGCCAGGATCAAACTCTCCATATTAGAGTGTTTTTTTGGCTCCGAAACGTCACCTATTAATAGGTGACATTTCCAAGTTATCCTTATTAGTTGAGAGAGTCTCAGTTTCCTGATTCCCCTCGAAGTTTTTTGACAAGGAGTTTTGTATGCTTGGCTTTCAAACTATTGATT
>NZ_DS989842.1:444872-519555 GCF_000155555.1 Coleofasciculus chthonoplastes PCC 7420 | reverse complement strand
GAAGACAAGCAATTTCTTAATGAAGTGAGCTGTGTACCATTGCAGCAGGGATTGAGGAACTTGCAAAAAGCGTTTACCAATTTCTGGGCAGGTCGTGCTAAATACCCCAACTTCAAAAAGAAGCGGAATGGTGGTAGTGCTGAGTTTACTCGTTCTGCCTTTAAGTGGAAGGATGGGCAATTGTGGTTGGCAAAATGTTGTGAACCTCTGCCAATTCGCTGGAGTCGTACCCTTCCAGAAAACTGTGAACCCTCTACGGTTACAGTAAGGTTGGATGCTTCTGGGCGATGGTTTGTCTCTCTGTTGGTTGACGCTTCGGCTCCGCTCAGCGTCAACACCGAGCGGAGCCGAGGTGTTGAGGAGCATACTGTCAAACTGCTATCTCAACTTGATAAAGCGATTGGGATTGATGCAGGTATTACCTCCTTGATTGCAACCGCCAAGATTTCCTTCACAAGCTGACGACTCGATTGGTACGCGAAAATCAAACGATTGCTGTCGAAGATTTGGCGGTGAAGAGCATGATGAAAAACCATAAGTTGGCTCAAGCGATTGCTGATGCAAGCTGGAGTGAACTGGTTCGTCAGTTGGAATACAAGTGCCAGTGGTACGGTAGGACACTGGTTAAGATTGACCGATGGTTTCCCAGTTCTAAGCGTTGTGGACACTGTGGTCACATTGTTGATAAATTGCCGCTTGATGTCAGGGAATGGGATTGTCCAGAGTGTGGAACCCACCATGACCGAGACATTAATGCCGCAAATAATATTCTCGCCGCAGGGCTTGCGGTGATAGTCTGTGGAGCGAACATAAGACCTGATGGGCATAAGTCCAAGGGGCAGTTGCGAAAAACCTCTCTCGCTAGTCGAAGGGGAAAGAAGCAGAAACCTAAATCGTGAGGTTTAGGAATCCCTCGTCTCCGGCGAGGGAGGATGTCAATAAAGAGCTATTTGTCGCCAGACATGACACTAAATGTTTAATGGGTGACATTTAACTGTTTAATGGACAATAACCAGTGAATTGCACACCCTCAAGCGCTACTTATAGTCTGTAGACTCTTAGTCATCACCACCCGATTATTAGCGTCAGCAATCCTTAGCAGAGGTAATGATGACACTTCGCGAAAAGTTTGGTGCTGATGTGAGGGCTAGGCGTGAAGAATTAGGCTTTTCCCAGGAGCAGCTAGCCGAGTTAGCGGGTATGCATCGAACTTACGTTGGAAGTATTGAAAGAGGTGAACGAAATATTTCCTTAGAAAATATAGTCAAGCTCTGCGAGGCTTTGCAAATCAAGCCCAGTTCTCTGATGGGTTCATTGGATGAATTCGTAAACCTCTAGATATGATTGAGTTCTGTTTGAAATCACTTAATAGCCGATCTAGGTTTGCGCC
This sequence comes from Coleofasciculus chthonoplastes PCC 7420, assembly GCF_000155555.1. Taxonomy (GTDB): domain Bacteria; phylum Cyanobacteriota; class Cyanobacteriia; order Cyanobacteriales; family Coleofasciculaceae; genus Coleofasciculus; species Coleofasciculus chthonoplastes_A. Next base: position 518,165 of record NZ_DS989842.1, on the reverse strand, counting down.
AATTGCTAATCATCGCTGTCATCGTGAAAAAGGACATGATGGAAAGTGCTTAGAATATCCCTATTTGAAAGACCTTCAAAAAAGATACAAAAAAATTGCCGATAAAATTAAGCGTGATTCAACTAATACGACAGGTGCATCATGGGCAAGCGATGATGCTGGACCAAATAGGATTTTACGCTGGGCTATGCTCCTATCTGATGAAGAATTACTGAACTATGAGTTAGACATGAGCAAACTTAGACCGGGTATTGTGGCTAAACTGAGAGAAAAAGCAGCCACTTATGAGGATTGTATGCAGGTTGCCATGAAATTAACATGGCTAGTTTATCAAATGCCCGATTCTCCCACACCTCCAGATGACATACAAAGATATTTAGAAAAAGTTTTTAAAGAAATGACTCCAGGTTCGACTAAGTGTGAAGTTTGCTTACTGCCTATTTCATTTAATTTATTCTCAACAGCACAAAGAGGGAAAGCTGCGATAGAAACATGCCACAAAAATCCAAGAGTTCACAATGCCGATAATGTAGGTTTTGCCCATAGAGAATGTAATATCGCTCAGGGAGCTAAGACTTTGGATGAATTCTACGCTTGGATTGAAGGCATTTTAGATAGAGCTAGGTGCTTATAGTTCTGGTTCGGGTGTGTGGAATTTTTGAAGTTCAGACAATATAGATGCCCTAGCTGAAAGGAGACGCTCAAAATTGCTGATCTCAGTGATCCACTCCTCTGTTTGAGTTGGAATGAATATTTGCAACTGCCCTAATCTTTTTCCAATGCTTCCCAGCGTTGATTGAATAAAGGTTAAACTCCTCATTTGCTGAAGTATCAAAGGCATGTTAAGGATATACAGTAGTTCATAACTGTTAAAGGGTGCTTGAGTCGTAACTGTAATAATTTTAAAGTGACTTTGAATAACACTTTTGATGTTATTGGAATGAAGAATTGCTGTACGTCCAATTCGGTATCTTCCGTCTACAACCAGCAATATGTCACCCGTTTTAAGTTTTTGGTATTTAGCGTATTTTTGAAAAATTTCCTCGCTAACAGCGTTAGTCGGATCTACAGAGACTTCCCAATTCGCAATGTCAGACGTTCTAATAAAGGGAATGTTGCCAGTTCCATAGGCTTGAGAGCCGACTTCATGCCCTTTCCTAATAGCAATATAGCCACTTTTAATAAGCTCATCAAAGGATGCCAAATCAGCATGCATCTCAAAAGCTTTTTTTTGAATACTTTTACTTAAAGAAGCATCATAAAATCTTGGTACCCAATAATAGGGATTATTGACTTCACAATTCGACCAATATTTAGAACTATTGTTATCCTTGAATTCGTGAGCAATGGTAATAAAATCGTCGGGATATTTTTGTCCATTTTCTAGGGTTACCCGTCCTCGACGATCATGACCGCAATGCAAAGCGACTGCAATAGGAACTTTAATAGGATATCTAGTTTTATTGTGAGATTTATCCTTAAACTTTTGAAAAAAAAGAACATTGGTTTTTGTATCTGTCCCAGGTTGAAATGTTGTACGAGGGCAGTCCAGAAGAGCTGTGATAATACCCTCTTGATGAAGATAGTCCCAAATGTATCCAGTTTGCTTGTTACCGAAAACCCCTTCGGGTAATACGATTCCTAAAACTCCACCTGGCTTAAGGATTTTTACACATAATTCAATGAACAAAATTTGTGGATCTTGATTTTTACGAACTTTGTCACTTTTAATCCAAGAATTCTCAGTAGATGAAAAGTACCAGTGATGACCCAGATCATATTGTTCCAGAATACTTTCTCTAGTGACTCCAATTTTTGCCCCAAATGGAGGATTTGTTAAAACTACATCTGCATCAAATATTTTAGAGCTAAATCCAGAAGCAATTAAATGATTTATGTCGAGTGAATCCGTTGTAAATACTGAGTAGTTATTGGGTGCAATAATTTCTAGAGTAGCTGTTGCAAGTCTGGAGATATCTTTATCCTTATCTAGACCAACTAACGAATAGTGATTATCTGGCAAGAGTGTTTCACCTGTAGTCTCGATCCAATAATTGTAACTTTCTGATAGGAAGCTGCCCGTGCCACAAGCCGGATCGACAACTTTACTATATGGCTTCGGGTCGGCAATGCTTACCATTGTTTTCACTAAGCTTCTAGGAGTAAAAAACTGCCCTTTATCTCCTCTCAGCTTTGGCCCGATAAGGGCTTGAAAAGCCTCACCAATAATATAGGAAGGCGACTCAACTAAATTAATATCTGATAAAACTTTGAAACTGCTTTTAATTGATGAATCTCCAAGACTAAATCTGTCAGATTCATCCATGGCGGATGGATAGTTCTTCCGAAGTTCTGGTAAAAGCAACTCGTTCGCTGTACCTTTACCCTCCATATAACTATCTAATATATTGGTAACGTTTCCTTTGTCAATTAGTAGTTTACAAAGAAGAATTTTTGATATGTCCTCAATGATACGTTCAGCACGGCTAGATGAGCTATTAGAATAGAGATGGTAGTAAAGCTTCTTAAAGGTCAAATAATAGCTATCTTTGTCAGAGTCGAAAGAGAAAAGCAAAATTTGCTCATATTTTACCGCTTTTGCCATTTGTACTACCTGCAACTCCCCAATGAACACTATGAGTATATTCGCACAATGTGTTGTATGCAAGCAATAGGCTGTGAAGCGTGCGGCATCAAGAAACTATACAGTGACGAATATGCTGTTGATCAGTAGTCGGATAAAAGTAAACGGTACGCTGATTAACTTTTGTAAAAGTACGCGATCGCTAAATTAAATATAGAACGATGAACCTCAAGCCATCCCCACCCACTCTCGATCGCCTCCTTGACTGCCTATTGCCTTTCCCCACCACAAGACTTATTCAGCAGCCCCTAATTATCTGAAATTTCCCTTATTTTTTCTCCACAAGCTGACGCATCAACGTGGCTAATTGTTCTGCACTATCCGTCACCGCTAACGATGCCGCTTTTTCTGCCATTTGCTGGAGAATTTCTGGAGATTTGAGCAAATAGGATACCTTACTTTCGAGTAATTCGGGACTGAGTTCAGATTGCGGAAAAACCAGAGCCGCCCCTTTTTGGGCAAAACTAGCCGCATTAAAGCTTTGGTGATCTTCTGCGGCGTAAGGATAAGGAATTAAAATAGCAGGGGTTCCGGTTATCGCCAGTTCGGTTAACGAACCCGCACCCGCCCGACTAATGGCTAAATTCGCCCGTTGCAGTAGCGCTGCCATGTTGTTATAAAATGGCAGTCCAATATAGTGAGGATGCTCTAAGGTGGAAGCCTCTGGGTCTTTTTCTCCGGTTAAATGGACTATCCAAGCGCCCATTTCAAACCAACTCTTGGCGCATTGACGCACGAGTTGATTCACACTCACCGCCCCTTGGGAACCGCCAACCACGACAATTAACGGCACATCATCAGGAATCGGTAAGTCTAACGGCTGAGGCTTATAGAAATCAGCCCGAACCGGTGTACCCACGGTGACGGTTTGGGCTTTGGGTAAATACTTGGAGGCGGCGTCAAATCCGAGCGCCACCTGATCACAGAAGGGACTCAGCCAACGGGTGACTTTTCCGGGAATGGCGTTGGATTCATGTAAAATGACAGGCAATCCCTGTAACCGTGCTGCGATGATCGCAGGTCCGGCAATATAACCGCCTGTGGTAAACAGAGCATCAAATTGCCGAGTTTGGATCAGTCGCTGCACTTGTCGGATGGAACCCACGAGACGCCCAAAAACGCGAACCGTATTGAGTCCCAAGGGTTTCTGAAAGCCTTCAACCGATATCGTGTGCAGGGGATAGTGTTGGGGAATCACCGCTTGTTCCACACGGTTCGGTACGCCCAGCCACTCAATTTGGTACTCTGGTAACTGTTGAGCTAACGCCAGCGCCGGAAATAAGTGTCCTCCTGTGCCACTGGCAGCAATCAATAAGCGAATTGGAGTGTCAGCCAAGGTCGTTGTTCCTCCTAAAGGCGACTCTTATGTCGAGTTAAAATCGAAAATTGGCAGTAAATTGGCGAATATACCATCTTATCTGTCCAATTGGAAGCCAATTTCTTTATATAAACTATTTCCTACGATGCCCCTAATGCACAATCCGGTCAATATGTTTCGTCGCGTTTCCCGTTCCTTGAGCGTACTTTTCACGGGATATAGAAAACCTCTCTCCAAACCTCTATCCTTCAAGGAGAGAGGCTTTGACTTCTCCCCAGGGTGTGAAAAGTCAGGTTCCTTGAGCGCGAAAACCAAGGCGTATTCCCTGAACGGGTCAATGATTTTGCTCTTCGCCCTGGGTTTAACCCTGGGATGGGCAACGGCAGCAAAAGCCGAAGATCCCGCAACCGCCCCACCTCAGCTTAAAGAACTCCTGGCGCAAATCGATGCAGCCGCAAATCGCCGGGATGTGGAGGGTGTGATGCAGTTCTATAGCCAGGATTTCAAACATTCTGACGGTTTGACTCACGCCCAGATGGAGGAAGCCCTGAAGCAACTGTGGGAACGCTATCCTCAATTGACGTATCGCACCGAGTTACAGTCTTGGGAAAATCAAGGGGATGGGATTGTGGCGGAGACAGTCACCACCGTAACCGGAACTCAGCCCAACAACGGTACAATGGTGAAACTCGAATCCATGTTGCGATCGCGCCAACGTTACGAAAATCAACAAATCGTCTCCTCGGAAATATTGGCAGAACGTTCCCAACTAACCTCTGGCGTCAATCCTCCCAACCTGCAAGTGATTTTACCAGAACAGGTGCGTATTGGTCAGTCGTTTAACTTTGATGCGATCGTCCAAGAACCCCTGGGAGATAATCTACTATTGGGAACAGCCTTAGAAGAACCGATTAGTCGCGATCGCTACAGCCAACCCAGTGACTTGGAATTGGATTTACTATCCGCAGGCGGAATTTTTAAAGTAGGACGAGCGCCCTTAACACCCCAGGATCGCTGGATTTCAGCCGTTTTGATTCGCGGTGATGGGATGACGATGATTACTCGACGCTTAAATGTGGTTGATCGGTAATTTGTCTTATGTCATTTGTCATTTGTCATTCGTCATTTGTCATTCGTCATTTGTCATTCGTCATTTGTCATTCGTCATTTGTCATTCGTCATTCGTCATTTGTACAGTCGGGGCGGGCGCGAGTTACATCTTGGTGTAACCGAAAAGATAGTAGTGAAAGTGAGCCCCTACATAATCTCCCTTATCTCCCTCATCTTCCCCATCTCCCAGACGTAGCATGCTACGTCTCTACAACCCTAACTCCCCCATTTTGGAGAACTAACGGTGCATCTCAAAAATCTGTTACCGAACTATATCAATGGCAAATGGTGTCCCTCCAGCGCCACGGAATCGCTTCAGGTGGTTAATCCGGCTACGGTTGATGTTTTAGCCCAAGTCCCTTTATCGCCTCAAGAAGATGTAGATACGGCGGTGGAGGCGGCGGCGGTTGCTTTCTCCGATTGGCGGCGGATTCCTCCACCAACCCGAGTCCAATATCTGTTTAAACTTAAGGTTTTATTAGACGAGAATTTGGACGAATTAGCCCGCACAATTACCCTGGAATGCGGTAAAACCCTAAAGGAATCAAAAGCTGAATTACGACGGGCAATTGAAAATGTGGAAGTCGCCTGTGGGATTCCGATGCTGATGCAGGGGTATAACCTGGAAGATGTTGCCCGGGGGATTGATGAAATCATGATTCGTCAACCTGTGGGAGTAACAGCGATTATTTCGCCGTTCAATTTTCCGGGTATGATTCCCTTTTGGTTTCTACCTTATGCGATCGCCTGTGGGAATACCTGTATTGTTAAACCTTCGGAAAAAGTTCCGTTGACGATGCAAAAGGTGTTTGAGTTATTAGAAGCGACGGGATTACCGAAAGGGGTAGTCAATTTGGTGAATGGGGCAAAAACCGTCGTGGATGCGATTTTAGAACATCCCAAAATTCGCGCCATTAGTTTTGTCGGATCATCCCCGGTGGCACAGTATGTATACAGCAAAGGCGCTGCTCACGGTAAGCGGGTGCAATGTCAGGGTGGGGCGAAAAATCCCCTGATTGTTCTCCCGGATGCAGATATGGAAATGACCACTCGAATTGCTGCCGATAGTGCCTTTGGCTGTGCGGGACAACGGTGTCTGGCGGCGTCTGTGGCGGTTACTGTGGGGGAAGCACGGCATAGTTTTACCGATGCGATCGCGTCTGCGGCTCAAACTCGTGTCGTCGGCTATGGGTTGGATGAAGGGGTAGAAATGGGACCGGTGATTAGCCGTGACAGTCAAACCCGGATTGAGGGATTGATTCAACAGGGTGCTGATGAAGGTGCAAAGGTATTAGTAGACGGGCGCAAGGTGAAGATTTCCGGGTATGAGCAAGGGAATTTTATTCGACCCACAATTCTGGAAAATGTCAACCCCGACAGTTCTCTATCTCAAACGGAAATATTTGGTCCGGTGTTGAGTTTAATGCATCTGGACACTATTGAAGACGCGATCGCATTAGTCAACGGGGGTCAATGGGGAAATATGGCGTGTTTATTTACCAGCAGTGGTGCCGCCGCGCGACAGTTTCGGTATGAAGCCGAAGCGGGGAATATTGGCATTAATATTGGCGTAGCCGCACCGATGGCATTCTTTCCCTTTAGTGGTTGGAAAAATAGTTTTTATGGCGATTTACATGGACAGGGGCGACAAGCTGTGGAGTTTTTTACTCAAACAAAAGTGGTGGTAGAACGCTGGTTTAAAGATTGGTCACGTCAGTTTTAAAGGAACCTTAAATTAATCATTATCGAACTCTATGTTAAACCGCCTTGGGTTTAAACCCAAGGCTAAAAGCTCAAGTCAGCTAAAGCTGACTGGGAGTTACAGCGCTCTTCTAGTTGATGTCTAGCTTTCTGTTGTTGGAGTTTTGCCCAAAGAATTTCGCGACCTGGTTTTGGCGGCATTGTGGCAACACGATCTGCATGTTCACGATTACGCTCCTGCCAATACCGTCGATTTTCTTCAGCCTGTTTCAGGACAATTTGATACTCGGTTTCAACTTCAAGGCGATTTGCTTCAATATAGGATAAGGCAGCGTTAATTTGCTCATCTGTCAGATGAAGTAGAGAGCAGATAAACTTTGGCGGATATTGAGCCGAGTAGCTAAAGTGTTGATTGCGTCAAAGCAGTTGGTGAATTGTAGGGGCAGGTTTAGGGACTAAATTCAGATATCTACCAATAAATGTTCAACAAAACCCGCCCTCTCCACTGGTTATCAATGCCTTGAAAAATAAGGGACTAAAACATTCCGTCAAAACCCAAAACCGATGAACCCATATTTTCATCATCGGTTCCTAATATAATTCCTCCGGCTGTACCCGGTACGAGTTCAATCGCTTCTACTTTGTGATAATTTAAACGATAAATAGGAACCAATGCCTGATTTTGACGAAATACGATAAGATTATCCTGTAAACTCAAACCACCCGCCACGTAAACGGCAGACTGGAAGGGTCCATCGTTACCCTTATCGGAAGCCGAGGTAATGTAAACAATTCCAGCCGAATCAACCTTGAGATCAGAAATATGGCGAACATTATCCACTGGAAACGGGACGGTTAAAGGGGCTGAACCTTGAGGCGTAATCTCATTAGTTTTCAAGTCCAAAAATCCCCAGTACAGGACTCCGGGTTCTTCATTGTTACCCCGATGCGCCCAAACTGCGAGCAGCTTATCCTCAATTTTTTGCAAAGCAAATCCTTCTAGGTTAGTTCCTTCCGGCAAATTGGGCAAATTAAATACATTTACAACAGACACATTCTGAGAATTGCCATTGAGCCGGAAATGATAGACTGTTCCCGAACTGGTTAACGCCATAAATGTGGGTTCTGATTGTCCAGGAACAGCCGTGAGTGCTTCTAAATCTACAGGTAAAGGTTGTTTTGACCAGTTGATTGGACTATATTCAGGGGCTTGTTCGCCTGTAATCCTGATCATCGCCAGACGCCCTTCCCCTACCCCTTTATTGTCATGAACAATTAGAAACGAAGTGGAATCCTCTTGCTGTTCGAGGAGTGCCATGCCACTAATCCCAAACAGGATACTACCACGCACCGGACGCCAGGGTTGTGCCTGAACGGGTTTGGCAAATGACGTAACCGTTAGGGTAACGCCTAAAATGACAGTTAGAGCTAGGGTGTTAAGTGTTTGCATTCCGATCATTATGGCAGAAATCAATCACCCGCTCAATCTTCCCTGTGCCTACCCTGAAAAGGAATAACCGCTCAAGCTTCCGGAATACTCTGCAATTAGTCAGAGGGAAAAAGTCACTCTCTTGATAGATTCACAAAGGGCTGTTTAGAGCGAATGTAGATTAGTGCAATAAGTAAAACGCTAAAACTAACGTTTTACAACGCCTCCATCTAACCGTCAACAAGTTAGATGGTTGGGTTTGTTGCGATGATAAGCAGCGATTTTCGTTCTAGAAATAGGAATAATACATGTTGAATCAAGGAGACTCCGTCCCCTTATGGACTAAACGAACAGGGACTTACTTAGGCGCGATCGCATTCGCTCTAGTCGCTTTGCTGCTTCCTGGCTGCACGACGGGTAACGAGGAAATTCAGGAGGGAAAAACTAACGTTACCACCGAGGACGTTGCTGAAAATACCGAAGACATCATCGGGAAACAGGTCACAATTAGAAACACAGTCGAACAAAAAGTGGGTGACTTTGGCTATGTCGTGCAGGCGGAGGAGTTGGGCGGTGAATCTATTCTAATCCTGGATGTTACAGAATCTTCCTTCCAGCTTCCAGAGGATCAAGAGATGCCGATTCAAGTAACGGGTGAAGTCGCGCAATTGGTAATTGCTGAGATCGAAAGCGACTATGGTTTAGAGTTAGGTGACGAATATGCAGAGTATGAAGACAAACCTGTTATTATCGCTGAATCCCTCGCCCTGGCTCCGACTACTGAAGACTTAGCGGAAGCACCTACAGGCTATTTCGACAAAGTTATTGCTGTCGAGGGTGATGTTAGAGATATTTACTCTCCCGGTTCATTCTCTCTATTTGAAGATGGTTGGGTAGATGATATCGGAGTTTTAGTGATTGGTGTCAATCGCAATCTTAAAGCTGAGGATAGCGTTGTTCAAGAAGGCGAAAGAGTCACCGTGACAGGTGTAGCGCGTCAGTTTGACCCGAAGCTGTTGCAGGATTCTGACCTCGGTTGGGACGCAGAAAAGATTAAGGAGTTTGGGTCTAGATATACAGACAGACCCGTTATCGTAGCCGAAGATATTTTTCCTTCTGCTGTCGATAACAAATAATAAGTTTGTTCTGAAGGATGAAGTGTGACATTAGTTTATCTACCTTTGCCTTCATGGGGACGGCTTTTAGTCAAAACCAAAACAAAGGGCTGAATCAAGCCTAACGTTGTTTAATTTATTCAAAGGAAACAATAATGTTAGAAAAAGAAAAATTTGTCCCCGAAACCCGTGACTACAAACGTGTTGTTGGTATTTTCCCCAAGCGCGAAGATCTGCAAGATACGATCCAAGCACTCAAAGATGCGAATTTTGATATGGAGAGAGTCTCTCTCCTAGCGCGGAATATCGAAGACGTGGAAGGTGCCAAGGAAATTACCGAAAGACAAGGGAATGAAGCCAAAGAAGGAGCAGGTATAGGCGCGACTACAGGGACTCTTCTTGGTGGTGTTGGTGGCTTCTTGATTGGCGTCGGTGTACTGGCGATTCCTGGTGTTGGTCCAATCCTCGCCGCCGGAGCCGAGATAGGGGCGTTAGGATCAACCTTAGCCGGAGCCGGAGTTGGTGCAGCAGCAGGCGGTATTATTGGCGCTTTGATTGGTCTGGGTATTCCGGAAGAGAAAGCCAAGGTGTACAATGAGCGCGTCAAAGCTGGCGACTATTTGTTGATGGTTAGCGGCAGTGAAGAGAAAGTAGAACATGCTGCCTCAATTATGCGCGATCGCCATGCGGAAGAATTAGAAATCTTTGAGGCGCCTGAGCAGGTTGAACATGAGCATGAAGAAGACGTTCACCTGAAAGAAAAACATGTAGAAACACATGTAGAACAAAAGCCTGTGTCAACGGCTAAGCAGCCAAGAACAAATCATCGAGAAGTTGTTCAAGCTCATGATCTAGAAGGCGATAAAGATCCAGAAGTCGTTATCGTTGATAAGCGCAAAAAAGTTCGATAAGTTGGCTCAATAGTCTTACCAACCTAACCCCCAACCCCTTCCCTACCAGGGAAGGGGAATAACTTTGTCTGTTGACATCCTCCCTGGCGTGAACGCACAGGGATTCCTCACCACGCCACCTTTTTAGGGGTGGTCGCTGAATGGGGGTCATGCATTTAAATTGGGTATAGGTAGTGAGCAAGATGCTCACACTACAAGGATTGCGTGAGTAAACTTTGATCAATATCCTGTACCTTGGCACAACCACTCAATGCCATTGCCACATCCAACTCATCCCGCAACAATTCCAAGACATGCTGTACGCCCGCTTCTCCCGCCACGGCTAATCCCCACAATACCGGACGCCCCACTAACACCGCTTTCGCCCCTAATGCTAAGGCTTTAAGGACATCTGTGCCACGGCGAATCCCTCCATCCATAAGCACATCGACTTGATCACCTACAGCCGTAACCACTTCCGAAAGAGCATCAATTGACGCGATCGCACTATCTAATTGTCTACCGCCATGATTGGAGACAATCACGGCTTTTGCCCCATGTTCCACCGCCCGCAGTGCATCATCCCCCCGTAAAATTCCTTTAACAATAATTGGTAGTTTTGTCAAGGACTGCAACCATTCCAAATCCTGCCATGTCAAGCTGGGGTCAAGCTGTTGGACAAAATAGGCAAATAACCCGGATTCGCCGACTGTTTCCGGAATATCGCGATGGACTAAATTTGCCAACTGCATCCCCAGGGGTAAGGTAAACTGATTGCGTTTATCCTTTTCTCGACACCCTAAAACAGGCGCATCGACGGTGAGACAGAGGGCGCTATACCCCGCCGCTTCCGCCCGTTCAACTAAGTTTTGAGTCAAAGCGCGATCGCGATGCACATAGAGTTGAAACCATAATGGAGAATGACTATCTGTCTGAGAGTCTGACTGTACCTGTTTGGATGTCAATGCCACCTCTTCTAACGGTTGAGTGGACATGGTACTCAATACCATCGCTGAACCCACGTTAGCCGCTACCTTTGCTGTCACGATTTCCCCTTCTGGATGGGCTAAACATTGAAATGCCGTCGGCGCAATTAGAATGGGTAGGGAGAGAGATTGCCCTAAAACCGTTGTACTTAAATCTCGCTGACTGACATCAACTAACATGCGGGGAAGAAGTTTGAATTTCTCAAACGCTGTCCGATTATCGCGTAAGGTTACTTCATCCCAAGCGCCACTGGCGTAATAATCTAGCGCCATGCGAGATAACTGCTGATGGGCTAATGATTCGTACTCGAAAAGGTTGATGGGTTGAGTCATATTATAAGGGAACAGGTAGATGAGGAACACCTCGACTTCGCTCGGTGTGTCAGATAGGGGAGATTATGTAGGGGCGGGTTTCACTACTTACCAAACACGCCAAATTTTAATCGTTTTATCACAACTCCCACTTGCCAAAGTTTGTCCATCGGGGCTAAATGCCACAACTTGAACGATGTCCGTATGTCCTTCGAGAGTACAGCATTCTTGTCCAGTTGCAACATCCCAAATTTTAATCCTGTTATCACCACCGCAACTGGCGAGGAGACGCCCATCGGGACTAAAGGCGAGGGAACGCACTTGGGGAAAATTCCCTTGAATTAGGGCGGTTTGAGTCAGAGTGCGAATATCCCATAACCGAATCGTCGCGTCTGAACTGCCACTAGCTAGAATCATACTATCAGGACTAAACGCGATCGCATCAACGGAATTGATATGTCCGGCTAGAGTCCCCAGCCTTTGCCAGTGGGGAACATACCACAGTTTAATGGTTCGATACCCACTTCCACTCGCCAAGATTTGTCCATCGGGACTAAAGGCGACACAATTAAATCCACTGGAGCGACTGGATAAAACCTGTATCGTTTTCAACGTTTGACTCTGACAAATCCGAATTTTGTTATCTCTACCGCAACTTACCAAAAGACGTTTCTTCGGGTTAAATGCGACTGAATCAACGCCACCGTTATGACTTTTGACACTAACCCGTTGTTTCCCAGTTTTTACCTGCCATAATCTGAGGGTTTCATCCCGACTTCCACTGACTAGATATTTTCCATCCGGGCTAAATGCCAGACAAGTTATCTCCTTACTATGGTTCCCAGAAAACCAGCCACCAAATGTACGAATTTCCCATGCCATACTCACTTGCCACAGTTTAATGGTTTTATCAACACTACCACTCGCCAGACTTTTTTTATCGGGGCTGAAGGTTATAGTGGAGATTCTATCCGAATGACCCCGAATTGTATTGATAAGCGAAGCATTAACGTTTAGGGGTTGCGATGAAATAGTTGGTTGAATCGTTACCTTATTTGTTCCCAAGTGATGGAAATATTGGAGAACTTGCTCAACTGATTGATGTCGCTGTTTCATCACCGGATCAATCATTTTGTCCAGCAGTCCAGCCAAGTTATGACTAATTGGATTATTGACTAAATACTGTCGCCAGATAAACCCACTTTCTAGCGGTTCATATAAATCAAAGGGCTGCATCTGGGTTAACAAGTGAATGCAAGTAACGCCCAAACTATAGATATCGCTAGCAAAGACAGCTTTACCAAAGGTTTGTTCAGGTGCAGCATATCCAGCAGAACCAATGGTTGTCCCGGTTTTTGCTAATATTGTCCAAGTAGCATATTTCGCCGCCCCAAAATCGACGAGAACTAATTTATTATCGCGACGCCGCCGGATAATATTCTCAGGTTTAATATCTCGATGAATGACATTACCTTGATGAATAAATTGCAGTACGGGAAGTAAATCACTCAGCAGAGAGCAAATCTGCTTTTCAGAAAAAGCACCGAGTTGGGATAACTCTTGATTCAGATTCTGTCCATCGATGAATTCCTGGACAATGTACTGACAAGTATCTTGCTCAAAATAGGCTAAAAATGCCGGGATTTGGGGATGGTTGCCTAATTCTTTTAAGCGTTCGGCTTCTTGGTGAAATAATTGGGCAGCTTTCGGGGAATTGTTTTGTCCTTGGGGATAAAATTGTTTGATGGCGCAGTAAGGTTTTGAGGGTTGGGATTCATCCTCGGCTAACAGGGTTCTACCCAATCCTCCAGCACCTAGAAGCCGAAGCGGACGATATCGTTCTGCTAGGATAAGTTTTGTGCCACAGGTTTGGCAAAATTTTTGAGTTGTTGAGTTTTCAGGGTTGGGGCAGTTTGGATTAATACAGTAGCTCAAGGGTATAAAGGGTGGGGGGAATTAACTTTCATTGGTCATTGGTCATTGGTCATTTGTCATTTGTCATTCGTCGTAACGGATAAACTGTTTGGCATTTAAACCTTAATGTCAATAATAATACAATCCTTGTAGTGCGTTTAGCGAAGCCATGCCGCAGGCTTTGCATCTTGCTCGCTACCCATTCCCAATTTAAATGCGTGACAGCTTATTAAGTCCCTAAGTAGGTTGGGTTGAGCGAAGTCGAAACCCAACGGATGTTTTAAAGCTTGTTCAATTAATTATAGAACCTACAAAATTGTCAAATAGGTATCTGTTGGACTGATGGGTAACGGCTTCAAGGTTTGATTTTGCACATCTATGTCTAAACCCAATGCTTCTAACGGTATCACGCCCAAAAGCGCATCTGCACCACCGGGTAATTCCAAACACTCAAAGGTTCCTTCTCTACCAAAGATAGATAGGGTAGCATCTCGAAAAATTCGGGCTTTGCCAATACCCATGGCTGTCGCAACATCGACTTCTTTGAGAATTTTTAGTCCCAGTGAAGCAATTGCATCTGATGGCAAACACAAAGTCGTGGCTCCTGTGTCTACCAATACATTTTCCAGCGTGAGTGACCGAATTTGTTCAGGTGCAATTGTTCCATCTTCTGCCCGAATTTGGTCAGCTCGGTTAATAATTGTCAATTGGGTGAAAACTTTTCCCATTGTGTTTTGGCTTTGAATTGACATAATTGTATCCTCCTGAAAAATTGGAGAGATTTCCTCCATACATTGTAATAAATATTGAAGTGCGATCGCGGATTTTTTCTCATCAGTTAATAACCGATAATTTGTCATACATTTAAATTTGGTATGAGTAGCGATAAATTTGGTATGAGTAGCGATAAATTCGGCATGAGTAGCGATAAATTCGGTATGAATAGCGGTGAATTCGGTATGAGTAGCGATAAATTCGGTATGAGTAGCGATAAATTCGGCATGAGTAGCGATAAATTCGGTATGAGTAGCGATAAATTTGGTATGAGTAGCGATAAATTCGGTATGAGTAGCGATAAATTCGGTATGAGTAGCGAGCAAGATGCAAAGCCTGCGGCATGGCTTCGCTTAACGCACTACAAGGGAGCATCCCAATTTGGCACGTTGGCTCTTTGAATGGGGCTGAAACCCTTACAATTGCGTTATTTGAGGTAATGCTTTGTCCAAAACGGGATGCTCCCCACTACAAGGAATTCGCTATTATTTTATTAAGGTTGAAATGCTGAACAGGTTGCACCTCCTTTCTATTCCCCAGCTTATGCTAATCAAATGACCAAGCTATTTCGCCGACTGCATAGAAGAGGATTCGCTGCGCTCATCCAAACTAATCTCACCTGCACCAAATGCAACAACCATTAATAATCCGCCCATTAAGCCTAAATTCTTGAAAAAGGCATTTTCTTCTTCAGGAAACTGGGTGTGAAAAATTAAGGTAGCGGGAATTAAAAAGCCAATCAATAATAAAGCTCCCCAACGGGCTTTGTAACCGAATAAAACTGAGAGTCCGCCACCCACTAATATAATAATCGTAGGAATGAGAACGATACCCGCCAAAGGAATTCCGCTAGCAGCCATATACTCTTGAGTGCCAGCGAAACCGAAAATTTTACTAATCCCCGATTTGATAAAAATAACGGAGAGAAAAATCCGAGCAACTAAAGGGAGGTACTTTTGCATAGCGGTTCCTGTGTTGATGGATAACTGTTCTACTCTTCAGGGTACAAGGTTCTGGAAGTCTAGAGACGCCTAGCCTAAGGGTAGCAGTTACGGGAGTGCGATCGCGCTTTAGCTTCCAGGGTACGCTAAGATGCATGGCAATGCCTGATTTTCCCTTAGACACCCAAACCCTGGACATATCGTAGGGTGGGTTGAGCGAAGTCGAAATCCACCAGCCCTCAGTCAGCACCATTCATCCTCAGATAAGTACCTGGACATAAATTCTGATTGATAATGAGTAAAATTAGAGTCGCTATGTCCAAAATGTTTTGGATAAACTGCGTGGTGATGATCGTACTCAATCAGCAGTTCAGGCGTTTCGTTCGCGGTTGATGTAGTGTCAGAATCTGGACAGATGCTTTAAGCTGTCATGTATTTAAATTGAGTATTAGTAGCGAGCAAGATGCAAAGTTCAAAACCAGGCAAAATAGCGAGCGAGACGCAAAGCCTGCGGCATGGCTTCGCTTAACGCACTACGGCGATTCTATGAAAGCCTTTTGCCTTTTGTCTCCTCCCACCACAACACTTATACCAAGTTGCAGTCTAAGGTAGAATTTGTCATGCTGAGCGAAGTCCTGAGCGAAGCGAAGGAACAGTAGCGAAGCATCTGTCCAGATTCTAAAGCTCGTTCCTCGCTATAGCTGCGCTTCACGCTTCGCTCAGAATGACATGATAGAACGCAACTCGGTATTATTCAACAATCCCAACTTAAGGGGCAGAAGGAAGCTGGAGTTCAATGCCTAATTTATCCCCTAAATCTATGGCGTTATTGGCAAAGTCGGTTATTCCGGCAACTGGGGTGGCAATGGTTGCACCAATCGTTGCTAAGGCAATCAAACGCTTTCTCAAACGGGTTAAATTAGGTTGATTTTCAGGTTTATTAATTTCTTCTTCTACATCATCAATGTCAACAATGATATCATCTTGTATTTCCTGGGGAAATTGCGCGGCTGTTTGGCGCATAGAGGTGATGAGTTGTAATAGTTCAGTGGTATTAGCGCCACTGGTTTGGTTACAGTTGGATGCTGTAAATTGAGCATAATTCTCTTGACCTTGGTTGACTAAGTTAGCAATATTTGCGTTTTGATTATGATTACTATTGGTAATGTTAGACATGGAGCTGTAATCTCTTGGTTGGTTATTGTTGTAGATGTTGATATGGAAACGATCTCTCGATTCTTCCACCCCTAGCAATTCCATCTTAGCTAAATCGCGATGATCGCTCTTTCTCCGGTTTTGCCGCAATTCGAGTGGTTCATAGCCATCTAGCAGTTGACGTAAATTGACTGTAGTCCGCAGTTTACCAATGGGATAGTCTATT
Organism: Coleofasciculus chthonoplastes PCC 7420; assembly: GCF_000155555.1. GTDB lineage: Bacteria > Cyanobacteriota > Cyanobacteriia > Cyanobacteriales > Coleofasciculaceae > Coleofasciculus > Coleofasciculus chthonoplastes_A. Next base: position 501,650 of record NZ_DS989842.1, on the reverse strand, counting down.
TCTCCCATGGCTTCAAGTCCCAGGAGTTCTTGATAGTCAAGGGGTGGATGGTCAGGATAGTTAGGAACAGGCACCCACTCACTGATTTCGGGGTTGGCAAAGCTGCTGTGAATTTTGTTGAATACGTCGCGAATCATTAATAGAAACGAGCGCCGGGTCGTTTCACGACCACTAATGGAGATGAAGATTTTCTTATCTTCCGAATCAGCTTTGACGCGGGCAATATTGTAGGTTTCGTTCCCTTCGCTGTATGCTAGCATCACCCCACTGCGCCAGTAAATCTGGTTGTGGATTTTGTCGTGGGTGAGAACGATGAAGCGAGACATTATACTTTCGGGCAAAACACGGTAGTGATATTGAAACTCCAACGTATCCCCTTCGAGCTTTGTGTCTTCGGGTTCATCTTTGGGTAAGAGTCCTGGGATGAGGAAGGTGGAGGAGTGACAATCGGGAATCTCAAAGCAAAGCTGAAATTCTTTCATCAGCTCTGTGAGGTAATGATGACGGTTTGCAGGATAACGCTGCGAATCAAGGACACGGCTGAGGTCATCGTAAGTGAGGATGCCTTTAGTTTCAGTTTTGAGGATTTTATCGCTGAGTAGAGCATAGATACCTTGAGTTACCCAATCGGGGTTAAGAACATTGGTGGATTGGAGGATAGGATGGTCGCGGAAACTGAGGACTAAACCAAGCCGATGGAGCAGGTCGATGAGTTGTTCCTGGTTGTGTTCTTCAGAAATAGTGTTCCGCTCACAGATACAGGCGTATTTGTTGTAGGAGATAAAGTCCTCCTCCATTGTTTCCAGGTGTTCTTTAACCTCAAACCAGGAGAGGGGCAGGAGGTCATACACTTCTTTGAGTTGACCGACTTCGCGGGTAATGGCTTGACGAAGTTCATCAATGCCGTCATCTTCACTGATTGGGCAGGAGGTCTCAATAATCGCTTTGATGTTGGGATATTTTTCGCGTAATGCTCTACGGTTGATGTCGAGGGGTTGTTCGTCTTTTTTGTTGCCGACAATGATCACAGGCGATTGACCGCCAAAGCTATCAATCAGTTTGAGCCAATATTCGATGCGATTCTCCTCTTCACTGGTGCGGCAGTTACACACCAAAAGATAGAGACTACGTTTAGTCAGAAAGAATTGGTGGGTAGCGTGGTAAATCTCTTGCCCGCCAAAGTCCCAAACATTGAGGCGCACATCTTTGCTGTTGACATGAATAGTCCAGGTTGTGACGTTAAGCCCATCGGTTTGAGATTGATTGGGGTCGAAGGTGTTGTCAATCAGACGCTTAATTAGAGAGGTTTTGCCAACGCTGCCCTGACCAATCAAAAGTAACTTGGCTTCATTCAGGGGAAGCACATTTCCACTACGGAGCTGGCGACAATAGTTGAATATTTTTTCAATAGATCCTGGCTCTTGATGATATGGTGAACCCAAAATTTCTGGTGAAATAGGCAACGGATTTTGCCGCAAATCTAATTCCTTGAGATTAGGCAATTCTTCTAGCCAATCAGGAATTTCCGTGATTTTATTGCCAAACAGGTCAAGCTGTGTCAGATTGACTAATTGACTAATCGATTCGGGAACCTGGGTTAGTTGATTGTCAGACAGGTTTAGCCATGTCAGATTGACTAATTGACTAATTGACTCAGGAACCTGAGTTAGTTTATTGATAGACAGGTTAAGCTGTGTCAGATTGACTAATTGACTAATCGACTCAGAAACCTGGGTTAGTTGATTGCTAGACAGGTCAAGCTGTGTCAGATTGACTAATTGACTAATCGACTCGGAAACCTGGGTTAGTTGATTGCTAGACAGGTCAAGCTGTGTCAGATTGACTAATTGACTAATCGACTCGGAAACCTGGGTTAGTTGATTGTCAGACAGGGAAAGCTGTGTCAGATTGACTAATTGACTAATTGACTCAGGAACCTGAGTTAGTTTATTGCCAGACAGGGAAAGCTGTGTCAGATTGACTAATTGACTAATCGACTCAGAAACCTGGGTTAGTTTATTGCCAGACAGGGAAAGCTGTGTCAGATTGACTAATTGACTAATCGACTCAGAAACCTGGGTTAGTTGATTGTATGAAAGGTTAAGCTGTGTCAGATTGACTAATTGACTAATTGACTCAGGAACCTGAGTTAGTTTATTGACAGACAGGTCAAGCTGTGTCAGATTGACTAATTGACTAATCGACTCAGGAACCTGGGTTAGTTGATTGTATGAGAGGTTAAGCTGTGTCAGATTGACTAATTGACTAATCGACTCGGGAACCTGGGTTAGTTGATTTCTAGACAGGGAAAGCTGTGTCAGATTGACTAATTGACTAATCGACTCAGGAAACTGGGTTAGTTGATTGCCAGACAGGGAAAGCTGTGTCAGATTGACTAATTGACTAATCGATTCGGAAACCTGGGTTAGTTGATTGCCAGACAGGTTAAGCTTTGTCAGATTGACTAATTGACTAATCGATTCGGGAACCTGGGTTAGTTGATTGACAGACAGGTTAAGCTTTGTCAGATTGACTAATTGAGTAATCGACTCAGGAACCTGGGTTAGTTGATTATGAGACAGGTCAAGCTGTGTCAGATTGACTAATTGACTAATCGATTCGGGAACCTGGGTTAGTTGATTGACAGACAGGTCAAGCTCGGTCAGATTGACTAATTGACTAATCGACTCGGGAACCTGGGTTAGTTGATTGCCAGACAGGTTAAGCTGTGTCAAATTGACTAATTGACTAATCGATTCGGAAACCTGGGTTAGTTGATTGTCAGACAGGTCAAGCTTTGTCAGATTGACTAATTGACTAATCGATTCGGGAACCTGGGTTAGTTGATTGTCAGACAGGTCAAGCTGTGTCAGATTGACTAATTGACTAATCGACTCAGGAACCTGGGTTAGTTGATTGCCAGACAGGTCAAGCTCGGTCAGATTGACTAATTGACTAATCGACTCAGGAACCTGGGTTAGTTGATTGCCAGACAGGTCAAGCTGTGTCAGATTGACTAATTGACTAATTGACTAATCGATTCGGGAACCTGGGTTAGTTGATTGCCAGACAGGTCAAGCTCGGTCAGATTGACTAATTGACTAATCGATTCGGGAACCTGGGTTAGTTGATTATGAGACAGGTCAAGCTGTGTCAGATTGACTAATTGACTAATCGATTCAGGAACCTGAGTTAGTTGATTGCCAAACAGGTAAAGCTGTGTCAGATTGACTAATTGAGTAATCGATTCAGGAACCTGAGTTAGTTGATTGCCAAACAGGTTAAGCTCGGTCAGATTGACTAATTGAGTAATCGATTCAGGAACCTGAGTTAGTTGATTGCCAAACAGGTTAAGCTCGGTCAGATTGACTAATTGAGTAATCGATTCAGGAACCTGGGTTAGTTGATTGTCAGACAGGTTAAGCTCGGTCAGATTGACTAATTGAGTAATCGACTCAGGAACCTGCGTTAGTTGATTGCCAGACAGGTTAAGCTCGGTCAGATTGACTAATTGACTAATCGATTCGGGAATCTTATCAATGTCTGTACGAATTAGAGTTAATTGCTCCAGATGGCGTAGTTGAGTGATCACATCTGGAATTTTTTCCCAAGGATTTCCACTGATGTCCAGCTTCCGCAGGTTGACCAAATTTGACAGTTCAGGCGGCAGAGACTGCAAGCGATTACCCACAATCAACGGAACGAGCCGATTCCCGATCAACTCGTAGCCTTTAATCCATAGAGAACCCTTTTTCTCTTTTTCCCACCTTCCCAAAATCAACGTTTCGAGTTGCGTTAGCTTGCCAATCTCTGGAGGCAGTTCCGTTAACCCTTTTCCTGATAGATCTAACTCTTTCCATCCCTCATTCGATGCCTGGTTAATTAGCAACAGCAACTCTTCCCGCGTCATACTATCCCCTATGCTGAATAGCTCTATTTTGACAGAGCTTTTCGGGGATGTCATGGTTTTCAGCCCGCCAAGTAAGGGCAAATGCTTTCATGCTAAAGGTTAGGATTGAGAGTAGTGCATTCTGATTCAAGTATGGCAAAGCAGAAACAACCCCTCACCGGAAAAGCACTGATCAAAGAAGTCTGTCGGCGGATTCGGGTTGCCCGTAGCTACTGGGATGCTCACAATAATCCTGCCTGTCGCCGAGAACGCGATCGCGCTTTAGCTCTTTATAATACCCTGACCAAAGAACAAAAAGAACAGATCCCCCAAGTATTGCGAGTGTGGCTTCGCTACCGCAGTGAAAAATACTTCGGCGCACACCGAACACCGCCCAAATCGAAACGAAAGTCAAAATAATACCCTTGATCCAGATTTCTCACAAAAGAGAGAAAACAACCCGTAGTCCTGGCGGGAAAAATTACACTTAATCGTCTGGAACATTGTCCAGAAACATTAACCAATCGAGTGGAGAGCAGATATCATCGAATTGGACACGAGGCAGAATAGCCGACTCATACAAATGACCATGGAAACCCAGAAGAAAGCCCGTGCCAATTCAGCTATAACTTTGCCATGCCTGCCAGAAAAAGTAAATGGCTAAGATAGCCAGTAATGCACTAAATGCTAAACTGACTACCTGATCTGGTAATTTAGGCAAAAAACGGGTACTAATTTGCACTCCCAATAAACCCCCTGTACCCAGAAGTAATCCCTCAATCCATAACACATTCCCTTGTACAGCATGACCAACACAAGCCGAAATTGCGGTAATCACAATCACCCCTAAACTCGTCTGAATTGCCGTTTTAATGCTCTCTCCCAAGAGTAAAATTTGCAAGGGAACTAGAATCACACCACCACCCACACCAAATACACCAGCGAGTAAGCCTGCGGTACTTCCTGTGCTAATTCTGGCTAATGCTGCTTGACTTTTTGAGTGCGGAATTTGTCGGGGAGTTACTGTTTCGAGAGAGTCTTGCTTTTCTCTAGCTTTCAAACGTTTGCGGAGTCGAACTAAGTAAATATTAATTAGGAGTAATAGTCCAAATGCCGCTTTTAACCAGTAGTCGGCAAATAATTCTGTTAAATAAGCACCAATTGGCGCTGTTATAATAGCTGGAAAGCCAATGGCAATGATGCGTTTAAAATCTATGTTACCCAGCCGCCAATTCTGCACCGTACCCGAAATCGCTGTAATGACAATTGACAGGGTACTTGTGGCAACGGCTTGTTGATAGTCATATCCTAAGGTTACTAATAAAGGTACAAGAACTGTACCGCCACCGATTCCCAAAAAGCCGGCTAGGATTCCGGCGAATAAGCCAGCCGATGCGAAAATTAATAACTGGGTCGGTGTCATTGGTTATTGGTTTTATGTCATTTGTCTGGTGCGTTAGCGTAAGCTGTTCGGCATTTAAACCTTAATGTCAAGAATGGCAAAATCCTTGTAGTGCGAGCATCTTGCTCGCTGCTAATACCCAATTTAAATGCATGACAGCTTAGCGTAACGCACCCTACGGCTTCTACAGGCTTCGTAGTGAGGGAACTTTAGCCCTCTCCGGCTAGGCGTTGAAGCACTAAAGTGCTCACTACAAACCAATTTACTTCTTGTGATTACAGGCTTCGTAGTGAGGGAACTTTAGCCCTCTCCGGCTAGGCGTTGAAGCACTAAAGTGCTCACTACAAACCAATTTACTTCTTGTGATTACAGGCTTCGTAGTGAGGGAACTTTAGCCCTCTCCGGCTAGGCGTTGAAGCACTAAAGTGCTCACTACAAACCAATTTACTTCTTGTGATTACAGGCTTCGTAGTGAGGGAACTTTAGCCCTCTTCGGCTAGGCGTTGAAGCACTAAAGTGCTCACTACAAACCAATTTACATCACTAACTGCTTTGTTCGGGAATGGTGATATCTAACGATGTAACATTGTTCGACAGACTGGTTAAGGGAGGCTGAATCGCATCCGTATTCCCAACGACTAATGTAACCAGTTGATTGGGTTGGAGATATTTTTGCGCCACCCGTTGCACATCTTCAATTGTCGTCTCTTTCACCTTCTGCTGATAGCGGAAGAGAAAATCTTCGGGATACCCATAATATTCATACCGCATCAGCCGCGATAAGGTTTGGCTGGGATCTTGGAAGTTAAACACAAATGAGTTCAAAACTTGGTCTTTAGCAGACTCAAGTTCTTCTGGGGTGACAGGCGTGGTGCGGATTTTCTCTATTTCTGAACGAATCGCTTGAATCAAGGATACAGTAGCTTCAGAACGAGTTTGTCCACCCGCAACAAACATCCCAGGATAGTCATGGCGAGGACTCCAGAAGCCATAGACGGAATAGGCTAACCCTTGGCGCGATCGCACTTCATTAAATAACCGCCCGCCAAACCCGTTGAGGATTTGATTCATCACATCCAACGCCGGATAATCAGGGTTATCAAATTCTCCGCCAATATGCCCCAGATACACATAACTTTGGGTGAGTTGATCCTGATCCACGACAAATAAACCCTCTTCCTTTGCCTGGGATGCAGACGGTACGGTTATTTCTGGGGGAGGTGATGGGGGATTCCAGTTACCAAAGTTCTCCTGAATCCGCGATCGCATCTGTTCTGAATCAAAATCTCCCACGATACCCAAAATCATCCGTTCGGGATGGAAGTAGTTCTGATAAAATTCCACCACATCGTCACGGGAGATATTGGCTAGCGTCTCATATTCAATAGTGCGGGCATAGGGACTCTGATCCCCATAAATCAGTTTAGTAAATTCGCGACTGGCAATATCTTTAGGATCATCATTGCGACGGGCAATTTGTCCCGCTTGTTGCTTTTTCGCCAACTCCAGCTTATCTTCGGCAAAGGCAGGCTTTTGAATTACCTCAGCAAATAAGTCAAACACCATATCCACATCTTCGCTGAGGGCATTGAAACTGGCGCTACCACTTGACGTGCTAATCCCTGTTTCCACAGACGCCGCCCGTTGTTCGAGTAACTGATTTAGTTCATCCGGCGAATGTTCTGTTGTCCCGCCTGTGCGGATGACTTCTCCGGTAATATTGGCTAAGCCAACCTGATCAGGGGGTTCAAGGCGATCGCCTGTCCGAATCATCGCGGTTCCACTCACCAAGGGCAATTCGTGGTCTTCCATTAAGTAGACAACGATGCCATTATCCAGTTGATAGCGAGTATACTCCGGGATCTGAATTTCTGACAGAGGCGGAAAGGTTAACTCGGTATAATGCTTCGCCGTAGCCGCCACAGCAGGCGTGCGCGATACGACAACCAACAGAATTGTGGCAACCAGTAATCCACACCAGCGCCAGACTTTTCGACGGAATCTGTTCAATGTAAGATTGCTCATTAGATAAGTAGAGGGGAAAAATTAAAGTTAACGGCTCTTATTGTCATTGGTCATTGGTGCTTATGTCTTATGTAAGGGTTTGAGGAATATAGCAGCTACCTTGGCAGGTTAGGACATTCTTTACTGTTCCCTGTTCGCTATTGCCTATTGCCTATTCCCTGACATAAGACATAAGACTATTGACTTGATAGCAATTGTCCAATGGTGCGATTGTCGGGTGTAAACGTGGCTTGAGCCACCCGTTGGATATCAGCCGGTGTAACTTTGGCGATTGCCTGGAGTTCATTAAACAGATTGCGCCAGTCGCCTGTTTTCACCTGATATTCCACTAAATTACGTGCCATTCCCATATTAGAATCGAGCGATCGCAATAAGCCAGCACGGGCTTGGGTTTTCACTCGTTCCAACTCTTGGGCTGAAACGGGTTCGGTTTTGAGTTGCTCAATTTCTTCTCGCAGGGCTGTCGCGACTTCTTCAACACTGTGTCCGGGTGCAGTTAGGGCATATAACAGCATCAGATTGGGATACTTATCTCCCGGAAACCCGCTAAATCCGGCAGCGGAGAGGGCGACTTGTTTTTCTTGAACCAACGATTCATACAGGCGAGAGGTGCGACCATCGCTGAGTAAACGCCCGATAATTTCATACACTACATGGTCAGGATGGGTACGAGAGGGTCGATGATATCCTTCTAAATACCAGGGTTGAGACTGTAGTTCCAACGTCACTTCCCGCGTTTGTTGCTGGGGAGGTTCGACGATGCTGACTTCAGGGGCGGCTGGTTTTGCCTCATAGCGTCCGAAGTACGTTTGAGCCAACTCTTTAACCTCATCGGGATCAACATCACCCACTACCGCCATGGTTAATTCACTGGGAACATAGTGGGTTTCAAAGAATTGTCGCACATCGTCACGAGTCAGGTTGCGGATGTCTTCGTCATACCCAATTACCGGACGCCGATAGGGATGGACTTGGAACGCGGTATCCAGAAACGCCTCGATCATTTGACCGATGGGCGAGTTGTCGGTTCGCAGACGCCGTTCTTCGAGGATCACCTCTTGTTCTTTGTAAAATTCCCGAAACACGGGTTCCAGGAAGCGTTCCGACTCCAAAGACATCCACAGTTCCAGTTTGTTGGAGGGGAAGCTGTAGAAATAAACCGTCGCATCGGCTGACGTGGCGGCATTTAACCCCACACCTCCCGCTTGTTCAACGATTTGACCAAACTCATTTTGCTTGACCAAGCTAGCGGCTTGGGCTTCAACTTGGGCAAACTCCTCTTTTAATTCGGCAACCTTTGCCTCGTTCCCAGCTTTTTTCGCGGCTTTAATTTGTGCCGCTAACTGATCCAAGCGGTTTAACAGGGGTTTTTCTGCCTGATAATTTCGAGTGCCGATTTGGTTGGTTCCCTTAAAGGCTAAATGTTCCAGAAAGTGAGCCACACCCGTTTTGCCTACAGGTTCATCAACGCCACCAACATCAGCATAGGTGGCAAAGGAGACAACGGGGGCTTGATGCCGTTCTAGAACGATAAACTTCATCCCATTATCCAGGCTAAACTCCGTCACCTGGTCAAGGACGCCATCCAAGTAAGGTTGGATTGATTGGGCGTTCGTTGGTGGGGTTTCGCTGCGAGCCAAAGCCCCCAACGGGATACTACTCCATACTAGAGTTACGACTAAGAACGCTCCTAGGATGGAGCGCCAGGGGTATTTTTTCAAGTGAACAGTCCAATGCAGAAAACGCAAAATAGATCGATTCTTTGTCATTTGTCATTCGTCATTTGTCATTTGTCATTTGTCATACTCGCTCCCTTGAGAAGCAAGCTACGTCATTTGTCATCGTATTCGCGTGAGACTCCACCCTCAGCAGATCCTTCGCAGGCTCAGGAGGGTGGAGAGGAATAGCGGTCAAATCAACCCTTTCAATAAGGGGAGATTTGACAGTCCAGGTGAAGGCACGACATTTCGACTTCGCTCAATGCGAACAATTAATCCCGTGCTTCGCTGCAACAACTGGACTTTTTTGGCAGTAAACTGCCCTAAACGTTTCCAATTTTTGTCGGAAACGGAAACCTGTGCCTTAGTGTCTCCAGAACACCAGCCGATGTAAGTTTTTCCAGCTTTTTCGGCAATTACCTGATCACCCTTCCTAATTCCATGGCGGGTAACTGTACCGCCGTACTTGCGCCGCACTCCACCCTTAGAGGGAACACACAGGTGTAATTGTCTACGGCTGATTGGTGGTCTACGGATTACCGCAAACGGTGCGGGGGTAACATGAACATCGCCTACCCAACCGCCATGTTTGGCTTGGGTCAAGTGCCATTCTCGCCATTGGGTAAACTCGAACGCGGCTAAGGTCACACCATCAACAGCATGAGTTGCAGGCGTCTGGCTCGATTTGTCTTTCTTGTCTTTGGCTAATCCTAACCATTGCCTAAGCTGACTGGTTCCGTTCCCATCCCGTTGCCACCCTTGGTGAGTTGTTACTGGGGCTAATTCACGCAGCCAGTTAAGCATTTGTTTTTGACCCACCATGACTGGAGAAAACCCAACACCAGACTTTGCCGACTTGCGCCCACTGGTTCTATCGACATCCGCCATGACTAACTCATAGTGAATGGCGCTAATCGGGAACAGTTGAAACAACTCGTTAACTACCCGTAGCTCTAGCTGTCTGTTGGCTCGAATTGACGGCGGTAGTTTACCTTGTCTGCGATTATCAAACCGAGCTTGACGGTGGCAGCGTTGATCATAAGGCAACTTCCGGTTAATCCGTCTTCCCCGTCTGGCTCGACGCATGACTCGCCGTAGCTCCATCCGTTCTTTAACCGTCTTAAATGGCAGAACCAGATGTCCCATCCAAAGGGTGACGGAACCCGACTGAACCCCGATCCCTGAATAGTGTTTACCTGGATCTATACCAACGGCTATAGGTTGGGTATTTTCTTCCGTTTCAAAGGTCAACTGAATGGCAAAACATTCTAAGTCGTTGTGTGCAATTTTGGCTTTACCTTTCTTTAGCCAACGCCTAGCGCGGCTGGGTTTTGTAGGCATTAACGGTTTACCTGATTTGGATAAAACTGGTACTCGTAACATGGTGATAAACCTCCGAGTAAAAGTATGCGAGTCCCTTACCGCCATCTCAGTTAAGATGTCTTGTACAGACGCGCCATGGCGCGTCTCTACCAACAACCCGACAAAAGGTTTTAGAGGTAATCCGGACTAGGGAAGTATCCGGGTGTCTGTACCAAACTGAGACTCTACGCGGTATTCAACGGTTTAAATTGCAATTTGTCTTGCAATCCCCACGCTCTACGTTAGTAGCGTGGGGTTGTTGAATTTTAATGTTCTGGGTTAGGGGAGGCAAAATATCATAGGACGGACTTTATCTAGTTTAGCTTCCCCATCTCCCTCATCTTCCCCATCTTCCCCATCTTCCCCTACCGTGCGGCTTGTCGTTCATGACAACTAACTTTTTGTAAATTTTCACCCGTTTGGGGGAAGAAATAATCTAGTGTAAAATACGTCTGATCTTAAAGGCGTGCCTTTTCTGGCATAGATAACCTGTCGCCCATAACCCTTGCAGCTCATTTTGGAGTCCAATGCGAATCTTACACCAGCCCCCTCAATCAGAAACAGAGACAAAGCAGCGTATCCTAGATGCTGCCCAACGTTTATTTGCCAGTCGCGGCTATAACGGGACAACAACCCGTGATTTAGCGGCAAAAGCGGGTGTCGCTGAAGGGACTCTATTTCGCCATTTTGAGAATAAGAAAGCCATATTAGTCGAGGTGGCGACTCAAGGCTGGGTGGAGTTGCTCACGGATTTGCTGACGGAATTAAGCGAAATGGGGAGTTATAAAGCCGTGGCGCAGGTGATGCGGCGGCGGATGATGCGGATGCATGAAAATGCGGATATGATGCGGGTTTGTTTTATGGAAGCCCAGTTTCACCCCGATTTACGCGATCGCATCCAGTCAGAAGTCATTGCTAAAATGTCCGATGTGGCAGAAGCGTTCTTTGAAACAGCTATGGAGCGGGGGATCTATCGGCGGACTAACCCCAAGGTTGTGGCTAGGGTATTTTTAGGGATGTTTGCAGTAGCGGGGTTTAGCGACGAGACGATTATGGAACCAGGAGCCTCCCTCAAAGATGTGCAAGACATGGCAGAGGGTATTGCTGATATTTTCCTCAATGGTGTGTTAGCGAAGGACTAGGTATTAAGCATTAGGGAGAACGCTTGTCAATACTCGTTATACCAAGTTGCAGTCTAATAGAATTTCAAGATTTATAACTCTTGCCCACCCTACAACTACTGGCTGGTATACTCGTTGGAGTTTTCTGTGATGACTTCCTATGTCATTGAAGTGACTGACTTAGCCGTTGAAGAACTTAGGGCAATTCGTGCTTTTGATCGTCGCCCAATCCTTGATGCAATTCGCCAGCAACTCACCCATGAACCCACAGTGATAACAAGGAATCGCAAACGCCTTGAGCCTTTAGTACCCAGGTTTGAGACAGTTCCCCCCATTTGGGAATTGCGGGTGGGAGAGTATCGAGTCTTCTATGATGTAGATGAGGACGGAAAAATCGTTTACGTTCGAGCTGTTGCCGGAAATCACCGGGACAAACTACAGAGGAGATCGTGGGATGAGACAGTTAACCCTAGAACAACTTTCTGAACAATTACAGGATTATGTGCGAAATGCTCAGGAGGAACAGATCCTGATTACCCAAAACGGTAAACCCATTGCCCTTTTTTTAGGATTGACAAACGTTGATCCGGAGCAATTGAATCTGCAACTCTCAGCAGAATTTTGGCAAATGATTAGTGATCGACGCCAACGTGCCACTATACCTTTGACAGAAGTAGAGGCAATGTTTTAGTCACCTGGATAGGTTGGGTTGAACGACGTTAAACAAAAATGGAATTAGATTTTCTGAGATTCTTTGATGCTTGTGATCCGAGTAAAACTCTCGCGATCGCGAATCCTGAAGATCGTCTGTATTATATTGATTTTGCCTCAGTTCGGGGCGGTAAGATTATTGAGGCATTGAAACGGACGATTGTTTTGCGTTCCCGTCTTAATCAATCCACCTGTCCGGAGTTAACCGCTTTACCCTTAGATTGGGTGATGGATAGTCAGCAGTTGGAGTTGGTGCTGAAGATTTTTGTCGGTTCCGGGTTGGTGGTGGAAGTACCGGAAAAGCCAGAAGATAGATATCAGTTAGTGCGATCGCAAACGCCATTATACACTGGGCAAAGGATACGCTGAGAGTATGAGCGAAGGGCTGATGTTGATGGGGAGGGCTGATGTTGATCATTGGTATCAACTTAAGCTAAACCCCTCTCCCCCAGCCCCTCTCCCGACCCCCCTCGTTCCCCCCTACAAGAGGGGGGATGACTAAGGATGCTTCGCTTTTATGGCAGGGGAGAGGGGAGCAAGAGAGTCCGGTTCCCCTTCTCCCCACGGACCGGAGTTGGGGTTAGGGGATGAGGGGGAAAATGTCGAGCCGTAGATAGGCATAGCTGAAAACCTTACCAGCATTGGTTTTCTACCTTAAGTTGACACGGATGGATATTATCGTGCCCCTACCCCATGAATTATCCCGCTCTGTAGGGGTATGGCATTGCCGTACCCGATTCTCTCAAACTATAGCGAGGAACGAGATACGAGAATCTGGACAGATGCTTCGTTTCGTTCCTCCGCTTCGCTCCGGACTCCACTCAGCATGACAAATTCTACCTTAGACTGCAACTTGGTATTAATTGGTGGATTAGCATCGTAGGGGCGCATGGCGTGCGCCCATTCCAACAGTAAAATCTATCCCACAATTTTAACTGTGTCAGTCCACTACAAACGATGACGCGACTTGACAACCCTGTAAGCCTCGACTGGGCAAATTACCCAAAAAACTGGCATCCTATTAGATAGATGAACTTAACCCCGTCTTCAGTCATCTATCTTTTGGCTTATCTGTGATCACTAAACACTGGCACCGACTGAATCCGGATTGGCTCATCTATCCACAGAACCCTTTCAGGATAACGATTATGCCCTACCAAAATATTAGCGCGACGCTTTCTGACGAAGATAAAGCCGCGATTAAAGCCGCTATCAAAACCATTGAAGAAAAACTCTCGTTCTTAGTCAATCTGAGTGTTGACGAACGCCGCAAGCTGTTTAAAATGGGCGATAAAAGCTTAGGCTTTGTCCAAAATAGTTTAAATATAGCCCAGTCGAATCCAGATATTCTGCCCAATAGCTTTGATGTGAACGAATTTGTCCAAGATTATCAGTTAGCAATGGCGCTGGGGGAAATTTTCTTAGACTTGCGCCAACTGACGGAAAAAGTAGATGATACGCTGCTGGCGGTGGGAAGTGAAACAATGACGAGTAGTTTAGAGGTTTATGACTATGTGAAGACAGCAGCTAAACGCACTCCCGGTTTAAAGGCGGCGGCGGAAGAATTAGGAGAACGGTTTAAGGCGATGAAGACAAAGACACCCAAGTCAGATAAAGAGTCAGAAACAACGACTTAAGCGGCTGAGGGGTATAGTATTACCGATTGAGGTTAGGACAATAAAATTGGGTGAAAAGGCAACAAGCAACAGACAATGGGCAACAAAGGAATGTCCTAACCTATCCCCGTAGTGCTATTTTTGGAAAAGCACAATTATATAAGTAGACAAAAGGTTAAAGAAGTATTGCGGCTTTAGCCTTATTTTTATGTGGTTTAGATTTGACTGCGCTGCATTCCGGTTGTAGAGACGCGCCATGGCGCGTCTCTACAGGATGGGGAGGCGATGGATTCTGTTGACGAGTATTAAAGATTCGTCAATGAGTATCAAACACTCGTCAATGAGTATCAAACACTCGTCTGCGAGTATCAAACACTCGTCAGCGAGTACCAAACACTCGTCAATGAGTATCAAACACTCGTCAGCGAGTACCAAACACTCGTCAATGAGTATCAAACACTCGTCTGCGAGTATCAAACACTCGTCAATGAGTATCAAACACTCGTCTGCGAGTATCAAACACTCGTCAGCGAGTATCAAACACTCGTCAGTGAGTATCAAACACTCGTCAGTGAGTATCAAACACTCGTCAGCGAGTATCAAACACTCGTCAATGAGTATCAAACACTCGTCAGCGATGAATCAAGCGCAAGCCTTCATCCGGATCAACTTAAGCCAAAACCCTTGCCAATTCTGGTTTACAGCTATTCAATGGAAGCATAGCCTCAACCGAGGCATTTTCTGATTTAAAGTAACGAAAGTATCTTGACTTCCCCCGGTTTCAGACGCGCCATGGCGCGTCTCTACATTGCTTCAGATGATATTATCCCTGAACCAACTGTCGTGCTTGTTGAATCCAGGCGGCGACTTGATCAATAGTCGGACTCAGATCACGCCGTTGCATTGTTGCTACTTGGAGTCGTAAAATTTGCTGGTGTAACTTATGAGTTGGTGTTTGAGCTAGCTGCTTCACTGAAATAATACCCGCGTGCAACAATAACCCACAGTAGTCATAGCCAATACTGGGGACGCGAGCTAAATCAGCCAGTGCCACCCATTTATGTACATATTGTGCCTTGATTTGCAGTTGATTGGCTAACGCTTGTTTAGATTGGCGACTATTCGCGACTTTGAGGAGTTGACCCATTGTCGTAATTCCCTGTTGCTGAAGTTTAGCCCAATCTTCTTTACTCAATCCAGGAAGGTGTTCAATGGCGCGATCGCGAACGGGAATACTACGGTGATGGTTTTTGGGTTGATTAGACATTCTGGGGATTGGAGAACAGGTGCTTAAGATTATAAAACTTTAATAATGAAGGGCTAAAGCCCTGACTACGAACTCCGAACAAAACCGCAAACTGCGATACCGCGATACACTGATCCAGAGAGCATCTAGAGTAATTACAGTTGTCATGACCAATCGCCTTGCCCAATGCCAAAGCCTTTATCTGCGTAAGCATGCGGAAAATCCTATCGATTGGTGGCCCTGGAGTGATGAAGCTTTATTCACGGCTAAGGCGGAAAATAAGCCAATTTTCCTGTCTATTGGTTACTCAAGCTGTCACTGGTGTACGGTGATGGAAGGGGAAGCCTTTTCTGATCCGGCGATCGCACAGTACATGAATGCCAATTTCTTACCGATTAAGGTAGACCGGGAAGAACGTCCGGATATTGATAGCATTTATATGCAGGCGTTGCAGATGATGACGGGTCAAGGGGGTTGGCCCCTAAATATTTTTCTGACGCCAGAGGATCGGGTTCCTTTTTATGGGGGGACCTATTTCCCCGTAGAACCGCGCTATGGGCGTCCGGGCTTTTTACAGGTATTACAAGCGATTCGCCGCTTCTATGATGTAGAAAAGACCAAGCTGCAAAACTTTAAAGACGAGATTCTGGGTCATCTACAACAGTCGGTTCTCCTCCCCGCTTCCGGACAACTCACCGCTGAATTACTGCGCCAGGGAATGGACAAGACGATCCGGATTGTAGATAGTGGGAGTTATGGACCGAGTTTTCCGATGATTCCCTATGCGGATTTAGCCTTGCGGGGAATTCGCTTCCAGGAGATGACCGAGGTTGATGCGTACCAAGCGTCGCGATCGCGTGGGTTAGATTTAGCAAAGGGGGGAATCTATGATCACGTCGCAGGCGGCTTTCATCGCTACACCGTAGACGCCACTTGGACGGTGCCTCACTTTGAAAAAATGCTCTACGATAATGGGCAGATTGTCGAGTATTTGGCAAATCTGTGGAGTGTGGGGATTAAAGAAGCTGCGTTTGAACGGGCAATATCGGGAACCGTGCAATGGCTGACACGGGAAATGACCGCCTCGTCTGGTTATTTTTACGCCGCCCAAGACGCCGATAGCTTCACCGAACCCAGCGCCGCCGAACCGGAAGAAGGGGCATTTTATGTCTGGAGTTATGCCGAATTGCAGCAACTCCTCACGGCTGAAGAATTGGCAGAATTGCAAGAACAATTTACGGTTACCCCTGAAGGCAATTTTGAAGGACAAAATGTATTGCAGCGCCGTTATTCGGATCAGTTAAGCGATACCTTAGAAACTGCATTAGCAAAACTATTTACTGCCCGTTATGGTTCCCCTCCCGACAGCTTAGAAACCTTCCCCCCCGCCCAAAACAATCAAGAGGCAAAAACAAAGAATTGGTCAGGTCGCATTCCGGCGGTTACAGATACGAAAATGATTGTGGCGTGGAATAGCCTAATGATTTCTGGTTTAGCTAGGGCGTATGGCGTATTTCGTAAACCCGAATACCTGGAATTAGCCACAACAGCCGCTAAATTTATTCTGGAGAATCAATGGGTAGATCAGCGTTTCCATCGCTTGAATTATGAAGGTGAAGCCTCTATATTGGCACAGTCGGAAGATTATGCGTTATTTATTAAAGCCTTATTAGATTTGCATCAAGCCTCACTAGGATTAGCAACAGCACAAGAGTCTTCCCAATCGCCAATCCCGGATAGTTGGTTAGAGGAGGCGATTAAAGTACAGGACGAATTTGACGAATATTTGTGGAGTGTGGAACTCGCAGGCTACTATAACGCCGCTAATGATAGTAGTGGAGATTTATTGATACGGGAACGCAGTTATACCGATAATGCCACACCTGCGGCGAATGGTGTCGCGATCGCGAATTTGGTACGTCTGACATTACTCACGGAAAACTTGGCTTATCTGGATCGCGCAGAAGTTGCCCTGAATGCGTTTAGTAGTGTAATGAACCAGTCGTCCCAATCCTGTCCTAGTCTGTTTACGGCTTTAGATTGGTTCCGCAATTCTACCCTAATTCGCACCAACGTGGCTCAGATTTTATCCCTAATGACGCAGTATTTTCCGGCAACTATGTATCGAATAGAACCCAGTCTTCCGGAGAATGCTGTTGGCTTAGTTTGTCAGGGACTCAGTTGTAAACCTACGGCTCATACTCAGGAACAACTATTGGCACAAGTCGAGAAAAGTCAAACCCGGGGCTATTGACGTGAGCAAGTTTAAGCGTTTTTTTGTAGGGAGTAAAGGGCGACCCGATCCAATTGAGTGGAGTGGTCTATTAATTGATGCAGGCGGGTCGCCCCTACCGGGTTTCCACAGGTGCGATCGCGTTGTCTGTCCTGGCTTTAATCATAATTGGTTGAATTTGTCAAGATTGTGGTGATAGGAATTTTCCGCTTCAGGGGTGACACAGTATTAATCGTCAACTGTGTGATGGAAAGCCCAAGGAAAACGTGAAAACTGACAGCATTTTTTATCGCTTGTTCAAAGGGTTTCCCAGTATCTTCTTTGAACTGATCAACCAATCCCCAGAACAAGCCGAGATGTATGAATTCACATCCCGTGAAATTAAGGAACTGTCATTTCGACTCGATGGGTTGTTTCTGCCGAAGAATGAACAATCAAACGAACCCTTTTATGTGGTCGAGGTTCAGTTTCAACCGGATGAGAATTTATATTATCGTGTATTTACGGAACTGTTTATTTTTCTGAAACAATACAAGCCAGCCAATCAATGGCAGGTTGTGGTCATTTATCCCACTCGTCGGATTGAAAGGGAACAACCGTTACACTTTAGGGAACTTTTCACCCGGGTTACTCGGATATACTTAGATGAGTTAGGAGAGGAGGCATCGGATTCTTTGGGGGTTAATGTTGTTAAGCTAGTGATTGAGAGGGAAAAGACAGCCCCGAAGCAAGCAAAGCGCTTGATTGAACAAGCCCAAGCCCAGATAACCGATGAGACGACAAAACGAAATCTGATTGATTTAATCGAGACAATCATCGTTTACAAATTACCGCAAAAAAGCCGAGAGGAGATACAAGCTATGTTCGGGTTAAGTGAACTCAAACAAACCAAGGTTTATCAGGAAGCTCAAGAAGAAGGCAGACAAGAAACCAAGTTAAAAGCCATACCCCGCCTAATGCAGTTAGGGTTGAGTGGGGAGATGATTGCGGAAGGATTGGATTTGCCTGGGGAAGTGGTTCAACAAGCCGCACGGTTATTTGCTGAACAAAATGTTGTGGTTTTTATTGAACTGTTACAGCATCAACGATCGCTTTTTTCGCCTCAAGACTTGGCTGATTTGGCTGAGTTAATTGAACCGTTACCCGATAAGATAGAAGATCTATCTGAGGCGATCGCACAATGGTGTAAGCAGGATGGACATTCCCCACAGCGTCAGGCTTGGCGTGATCTTGTCTCTGGTAAGGTGAATGCAATGGTGGAGGAATTATTGGCGACGAATCTTGCATCCCTGGAAACCTTGGAACCTTCGGTTAATAAAGCAAACCTACAACAGGCGATTGAGTAGGCATTGCCCACCTACCATCTGCGGTTGCTGCCTTTTGCTTTTAGATCAACTCTTGGCAGTTGAATTCAGCTAGATTAGGGCACGATAGTATTGTGCCTCTACCCCATCAATTATCCCTAACGTAGGGGTACGGCATTGCCGTGCCCTATTGTCTCAAACTCTGCACCGTAATCCGCGTACCTGCGATACAAGGCTGAAAAAGTTAAGGGATGAGGGTAAATCGTTCAACCAAATAGCGCTGAAACTCCACCCCTTGACGTTCGACAATCTCTCGATCATAAACCTGAAAACCAAACCTTTTAAACAACCCCAAACTAAACTCACTCGCTTCTGCATATAAGCGCTGAATCCTGTGACGTTTAGCATAATCCAAGAGAATGTCCATCAGCCGAGAACCAATCCCCTGATGGATGCGATCGCGCCGCACATAAGCTGAGAGAATATGACCATCATCAGCTATTCCCGCAAAGCCGAGAATCCCAGTTTCATCCACCGCCACAAATGTTGTCCCTGACAAAATGAACTCCCGAAACCCAGCCGTATCCTCAGCAAACGACGCCCAGCTATGAGTTTGAGCATCAGAGTAGAATTGAGGCGCGATCGCGAGTACCGTTTCTTGATACAGTTTGGCTAATTCGGGACTATCCGAGGCTTGAGCAATCCGAATCCTCATAACTCTCTATCAGTGTAAAATTAATCGTCCCACCCAATCACCGACAGAGTAATACAATGCCGGGTCAATGTCTTGATTTAAGGGGATAAAAAGGCGGTTGATTACCCCCCGGCTGATTTAGGGCGTAACTTGACTCTTGGGGAACGGCAGGTTGGGGTTTCGGGGAAAAATAGAGTAGCGCGATCGCACAGATTATACCTAAGAGTCCCAACATCACCCACTTAAACGTTCTCATGTCCGTTCCATTCCGCGATCGTCGTTTGAGCCAATTTTCCCATATAGGGTTTTCATTTGAGATGTGAAACTCACGATAGTGGACAAAAGCAATAGGCAATAGCAGGAGTGTGAGCATCTTGCTCACTACTGAACTAACACAGTTAAAATTCGGGATTAGATGTGACCAATAGCTTTGGGATTCGTGCAGAGACTACATTCAATCCAGCGCGATAAATGTCGGGGAATATCGTGATTATCTAAGAAGTACAGGGTGGGCGGAAGTTGAGCATCGATCCAAATCTTCATGCGGTTAGTCGAGGAAAATCAGTACGTCGTGCTGCAAAGACTAAACAAGCTTGGATATCTGCTAGTTCTAAATCAGGGAAATCTTCTAAAATTTCAGAAATGCTAACATTTTCTGCCAACATCTCTAAAATATCGGTGACTCGAATTCGCATTCCTCGAATACAGGGACGACCACCACATTGACCCGGATTTTGCGTAATTCGGTTTAGTAATTCAGGAGTTAAACTCATAACCTTTTTGAGTCTTAATTAGTTATTTTTTTCTAATTAATCATAGCAGATAAAAACCCCCCAAGGTTTTGATATCGCGGTACTCAATCAACTCGTCCGGTTTAGCCATCCACCTATTGCCGTGGTTGTACGCGAACCCCTTGCTAATTGCCAATTCCCCCAATTCGTGGAAAGCGATCGCAATCTCATTACCAAGTTTCAGCGGGTTAGACTTCTTCCTGTACAACAGTTTCAGCTAAAGCTTTCTTGGCAAGATAGGTGAGGTAGACTGTTACCGCAATCGTCGCAATTAAACCAATGATCCGAATCACCCATTTAGCGATTTGAGTTTCCTGTGTGGTGGGTTGATTAGACATATTGACTGTGGCTAAATTGCTAGCCAAGGAACCGATGTAAACGTACACCAGGGTGGCTGGAATCATGCCAATGGAACCCAAAACATAGTCTTTTAAGGAAACTTGGGTAACGCCAAAGACGTAATTAAGGAGGTTGAACGGAAAGATAGGAGAAAGGCGAGTCAGCAGGACAATTTTCCATCCTTCTGTCTTCACTGCTTGATTAATCGCTTTGAATTTATCATTGCTCTCAATCTGTTTACAAACCCAATCCCGCGAGAGATAGCGTCCAATCAGGAAAGCAAAAATGGCTCCAAACATTGCCGCGATCGTAACATAGATTGAACCCCAGAACAAGCCAAACAAGCAACCCCCTTTTAATGTCAAGAGAGAACCCGGTATAAATAGCAGTGTTGCTACGTTATAGATGATCATATACACAATAGGGGCTAAGACACCCAGACTGTCAACCCAAAGTAAGAAGGCTTGCAAAAGTTCCCGAAGGTCAAAATGTTTAGTGGCAATAATCAGAAGAACAACTACACCCCCGATTAGTACCAGTTTCAGCTTTGAATTTAAGCGATATTTACTGAGTTGAGCCATTTTATTTTCCTTAATTTTACCATTGTTTTCTCTGCTTCCCTTCTATAGAAATGGAGGTAGTTAACCTAAATCTAGTATCAGCTATAGATTGTTTTTGATTAAATAATTATAGTTTAAATTGCATGTTATAAAAAACTTAACGACGATAACGTTCTCGCTCAATTTGCAACCGCTGTCGGACTAACTGGTAGACTTCCTGTGCCAACATCCGCAAATTAGATTCACTGACGAGTTCTGGTTCGGTGGATTGGGAGGATTGAGCGACTGTTGATGAAGGTTGAACCGTTACTCTAGGAGTTTGATAGGTTTCAGAAACTGTTTTTGCTTCCGCTTCAATTGAATTCGCCACATCACCAGATGTTTTTCTCGGATTAGCATAAATAGGACGAAATCCTTCTGGGGTAAACATGAACCCTTCGATATCTTCATCATCGCTATCCTGACTAGAAACAGAACTATCTTCACCAATTAATTCAGCCAAACTCTCCCAAGCGGTTGGTGTAGTTTGACTAGAGGATTGACTATCTAGATTTAAATCTGAATGACTCTTGTCTAAAGAGATTGAGTTCAATCGTGAGAAACTTAACTCAGGTAAACGATTCTGATCATTCTCAGAACGACTTAAGGACAATTCACCTAATTCCTGATCGATTGAAGTTTCAAAAGTAAGGTTTAACACCTGCAAAGATTGAAGAGAAGACCGACCTAAACTATGAAATTGACCTAAAGGAATTATGGTGTTTAAATCTTGCCAATTCAAAGGAAGTTGTGGAAAAGATTTGGCTTGATTAACTTTTGGGTAAAATGCCGATATTTCGTTGTTGTCCTCACCAGAAACCCGGTTTCTGGGAATACTTGACCGTTGGGTGTCGTTCCTCAATCCAACGCCATCGTTAGCTTGAGCATTTTCTGCCAACCTGACAGATTCCTTTTCCTCTGTTTGAGAGATAGCCGCTAATACAGTTCTACCCGTGGAAGAAAGTATGTCTAAGTTATGAACATTTGAGTTAGCCAATAGCCCTAGAGTGGGCAATTTACCGGGCATTTGTCCAAGAAATTTAGCCGACAGTAATGGCTTTTTTATCCCCAGTGATAGTTCTGAAAATTTCATCAATTCTTTTAAGCTTAAAATTTAGTCAGAGCAAGTTTTAGGTACAATTATCACGAACAGTCCTAAACCGAATGGCACTAAAATAAGCATTTCATTTAGGGAGTGCCAAAACCCTTGATATACCGTAGGGTGGGTTGAGCGAAGTCGAAACCCACCAGCCTTAAGTCAGTGACATTCTTCCTAAACCTGTCCTTCAAAACGTGCCATGGCACGTCTCTAAGTAGGTTGGTGGAAATACCAAATTTTTGTCAATATTCCTCAAACCCTTACAAATGACAAATGACAAATGACGATTCTCACCATTAACTTTACTTTTTCCCACCAATTGACCTAGTTAGTTACTGGGGAAATAGCCAGTGTTAGCACGTTGTAAATTGGTACTGGCACCGCCGCCACCTTGCTCGGCGACAACCTTTAAGCCTTCGTAGGCAAGGGTTAATTCCTCAATCGCTATGGTGCTAGAACTCGCTTGTAAGGCTGGCGTTTTCCAACCGACTGGAATCGCACCAATTAATGTCCAACATTGCATGGTTTCTCCGGCTTGATTAAAGACCAAAATGTTGACATTACGTCGTTCTTTTTTACCAGGATTGAGCGTCTTGTTAATCCAATCCCAAAACACTAAATCTTCGGTAATTCCCCGCTTCAGAGTAACATCATCAAATTTGGCTTGCTTGAGGAAGATACGTTGCTGTTCGTTGACTCCTCCCTCAAAATAGACTTCTTTATCAATCTGAACCCCCAAACCCGAACACTCGCTAAATGAAGCCGTAATCTGACTTTCAATTTCGATGTAAAATCGATTAGCGGTGACATAGTTAAGTTCGTGGGTGATATTACCGTTGTCAGCCATTTATAGTAACCCTCTGTAGTTTTTATGGCGTTCGCGTTGCTTCCGTAAATCCTCTTGCATAAGCTGATACACTCGATCGCTGAGTTTCCGCAAGAGTAAAGGATCTTGGGATACCTTGGCAGCAAGTTTTAAGAGAATCGTTCGTTGTTCCTGGTTCATCGTTTATCTGTTTCTCATCCGTCTTCCCCGACTTTGTAATTGTGAGAGATAACTTTCGTCTTCTGGGTTAAATGCTTGTTTTTTAACCGTGGGCATTCTCCCGGACGAACCGTTCGTTGTCTGCTCAACATCTTCAACCTCGTCCCGTTCCACCTCCACCCGGTTGAGCTGATGTCTTAATACTCTCGCTCGTTGCAGGACTTGTTGGTATTGACCGAGTTCTGGAACTTCTTCCCAATTGAGTTCTACTTGATCCGTGACTGTATTGTTATAGGTTTTAGGCTTGGTGATTTGGCGGCGACGTCTGAGTTGATCAGCTCTGATCTGAATGTCTTGAAAGCTATCAGTTTCTAAGATTTGGGCGACTTGCTCTTCTTTTTGAGTTTCGTCGATTTCAATGTTGATTCTCAGCAGTTTCTTAACTGTTTTTGCCACAACTTGACCGTAGCGGTCAATAATGACAACGCTAAAGGTGGTTAAGACTAAGCCGACGGCTGGCGGAACTAACGGTATCCATCCCGACTGCTGGACAAATAGAGCATAGCAAATACCATACAAAATACCACTGCCTACTATTGCAGCCGGAAGCAGAATCCAAGGACGGCGAATTTTCCAAGCCAAGGTTCCGCCAACAACTGACCAGAGAAAAATCCAGAGAATTTCAGTTCCTTGTGACCAATACCAAATTAAAGGACGACCCTCTAAAACGGTAGTCATAATTTGACTGACAACTTGAGCATGAAGGACTACCCCAGGCATTAACACTCGATCCTGAGCGGCTGCACTAAAGGGTGTGGCAAAATCATCATTCGCTGTGCTGGCGGTGTACCCGACCAAAACCACTCGGTCTGTGACGAGATTGGGATCAATGTTGCCTTCTAAGACATCAGTCAGGGTTACTTGTTTAATGGCATTCTCACCTGACCAATTGATCATGATTTGGTAGTCAAACGCACCTGTGTAACTATAGTTACCTGATTGGTCTTCTAGAGGAAGGAATATCGTGGAATCCAACTTGATGAATTCCTCTGGGGTGGTTAATTCTTCTTCGATTCCCTCTTGTTCCAGATATGACGTAGCTAACCGAAACGGTAAGGAATAGAGGAGGCTATCCGGATCTTGACACAGATGGGGATTTTCTGGGAGTGGTTCCACAAACGGAGGAAATGAAACTAACGCCGTGCGGCGAATGACTTGATCCCGATCAAGCTGCATATCGGCAAAACCAACCCGTTCTGGGGGAGTTCCAGGGGCGGGTGGTGTTCCGGGTTCAGTCGCAGAACTCATGACGCAGGCGGCGACCATGTTATCGTTTTGCTCAATAACCTGAATTAAATCCTCACGACCTTCGCCAATAGGCACATCCCGTCCAATGTCAATCCCGATCGCACGGGGTTGATAGTCTGCTAGTTTCTTGAGTAGCGTCGCTAATGTGGCATCCGTTATCGGAAACTGGTTATAGTTTCGGATATCCTCTTCGCTAATCCCCACTACTAACACGCGATCGCTTGGCTCAGATTCTGGACGCGATCGCACGAGTTGGTCATACGCTTTCAATTCAGAGCCTTCTAACGCCCCCAACTGTCGCAGTCCCACAATCACCCCTGTAACAACAACACTCGTCAGAACGACTGTGCCGCCAAATGCCATGATTCCCTTACCTACGGGATGTTGGGTGAAAAATGAACGCATTTCAGACATCATCTTGGTATTGCCTCCTGTTTCCCTGAGGGTTAATTCACTGACAACGCCTACTTTACGGCGGAGTTTTTTTGAATTCTGAACCTTGGATTCGGATAATCAAACTTAATATAAATTAACGTGAAGTTAAAACACTATAGCCACTTTCAAAGTGTCTCCAGATATTCATCACTTTTTTTAAAGAACTGTAATGATACTAGAGTTTACAGACGAATCAGATAGAATATTAGTATATAATATAGTACCCAGGCAGTTTATTGTTGTCATAGGGTTTAAATTGTACACTGAGCTAGCTGAGACGGTGAAGACGCTGATTACCCATCACCTTGGCTGAGTCGCTATAAATAAAAAAATGAGGTAACCTGGTTTAGCGTCACTATACACTTTACCGCTACAACAGGAAACTTTGCCGAATAGAGAGGAGTCGGTCTGTAAATGAATACGCTAGATAAATACACAGACTTGGCTCTAGCTCTCTACTACCGCGTTAATGAAAATTGTATCCATTACTGCCACTGGCAAGGAGTAACATGAAAAAGCCCTCTATATATCTTAAAACGTTTTCCCTGATGTTGTCTCTGGGATTAGTGATGAGTGCCAGTACCCTGGCGATCGCTGGTCTCAAACCGAGTTCCTCTAATCAGGAAAATCAGAAGCTTTCAGAAACGTTAGTCGCGGGGAATAAAGGTCTACGCTTCCGACGGCGGAGAATGCGAGCCTCTCGGCGCAGAACTGGAGGGTTCTCGCGGGGAGTCTGCAAAATAGGGGATGAAGAAAAGCAGGTTAATGTAACAGCATTATTACCACAACTTCAAAGTAAGGAGTTGCCAGAAGATACCCAAGAATCGTCCACCAATGTTCAGATTCCCGTTGAATTAACAGTCGAGGAAACTCCGACGTTCTTAGTTCATATCACTGAGACTGAGGCAGAGGAAGCAGTATTCACGCTGATAACTGAAGACGGGAGTGAGGTTGTTTATGAAACAACTGTTTCTCTGGACAATCAAACTCCCGGAATTGTCAGCATTAGCATCCCAGAGTCAGATCCGGCTAATCCAGATAATGAGTTGTTACAAGTGGATCAAACCTACAATTGGTTTGTAACCATTCCTTGCTCTCTGGCTGATTGGAGTCAAAATCCTACAGCAGAAGGCTGGGTGAAGCGAGTTGCCAAGGAAGAGTCTTTGCAGCAAGAGTTAGCCAAAACCCCAGACATTGATCACCCGAAAGTATTTGTGGAGCATGGCGTTTGGACAGAAGCAGTGAGTTCACTGGCGAAATTGCGAGAGCGTTATCCGAATAATCCTCAAGTTCAAGCGGATTGGAAAGATCTCTTAGAATCGGTGGGGTTAGAAAATCTCGTTGCAGACCGTTCTGTTAATAGTCCTGAGTCAGCTGAATCTGGGGTTGAAAATTAACACCCTCCAAACACTGATTCCTACAAGGATATGACATACACCTTAAAGGGAAAAGCTTATCCTCTTTTCCCGACCTAGAGACGTTCAGCCGGAACGTCTCTACATACATATACAGAATAGATTTGTCTCAAGTGCTGCCATTGGCAAAACGTAACATGAAAAAGCCCTCTATCTATCTGAAAACATTTTCCCTGATGTTGTCTCTGGGATTGGTGATGAGTGCCAGTGCCATGGCAATCGCTGGATTCAAACCAAATTCTTCCAGTCACAATCATCAGAAGCCTTCAGAAACCCTCTTCGCTGGAAATAAAGGTCTGCGATTTCGTAACCGAAACATTAGAGCGTCTCGGTGGAGAACCGCAGGATTCTCGCGAGGTTCGGGTATGTGTTACGGAGAGGAAGTCGAAGTCACACCGTTAGTACCAGAAGTTGCGGAAAAAAACACAATTCCAGTTGAAGTAACGGCATTACCGAATCCGACATTCTTGGTTTACGTGGGTGAGACTCAAGCCAAGGAAGCAGAATTTGCATTGCTGAGTCCAGACAAAGAGATTATTTATCACGAAATGGTTTCTTTAAACGAAACGCCAGGAATTGTCATGTTCACTCTGCCAGAACCGATGACAGAGGAAGAG
This sequence comes from Coleofasciculus chthonoplastes PCC 7420, assembly GCF_000155555.1. Classification (GTDB taxonomy): domain Bacteria; phylum Cyanobacteriota; class Cyanobacteriia; order Cyanobacteriales; family Coleofasciculaceae; genus Coleofasciculus; species Coleofasciculus chthonoplastes_A. Next base: position 474,741 of record NZ_DS989842.1, on the reverse strand, counting down.
GAGCTACTCAAGGAATCGGAAAAGTACCAGTGGGTATTTTCCCTCAGTTGTGAGCAGGGGGGTGATGCTTCTGGAAATTTGACGGTCGAAGGGTGGGTTGAGCGTGTTTCTCCAGAAACCGAACTTGCTCAAAAGTTAGCCAATGCATCAGAACGGGAAAAGCCAGCTATTTTTGCTGAATATGGCTTCTGGATGGATGCAGCAGGTATATTGGCTCAGTTACGTCAGGATTATACTAATGATCCTCAAGTTCAAGAGAATTGGCAATCTGCCTTGAACTTTGCCGGTCTAGATCAACTGATTGAAGCACCGTTGGTGAGTCATTCTGGGTCACCTGTTGAAACCAATGCTGAAAATTAAGGCGCTTGACTAAAGGTTGTGAGTGATAGGTTCTAGGGAAAAGGTTAAACCTTTTCCCTTTTTGATCGCTAACAGACGTTATATCAGCAACCTTTTTACACGCTCGCCGTTTCTCGCAAGGCGTCCAACACGGTATCGTGAATCACACCATTGCTGACAATGACCCCCTGATTATCCGAAAGTTTGGCACCCAGAGAAAAGTTGAGGGCTTTCCCGTACATATCGGTCACCCGTCCGCCAGCTTCCTCAACCACAATCGTTCCCGCCGCATGATCCCAAATCTTTTCCCGGTAGTCTGGAGACTTGGGTGATGGCAAACGCAGGTAAAGCGATGCACGACCCGATGCGACTGCACCATACTTGGCTTGAGAGTCCATCCGCAACGAAGGCGTCGTAATGCCTACGGCTTTGGCAACTGCATCCTGTCGTGAGTGATCCCCGTGACCGGATTCCACGCTCTCGACAAAGCGCATCGCCTCCTGACTATCAGCCTTTGTTACCTGAATCGGCTGAGGTTCTCCGCCCGATATAGGAACCATGGTTGCTCCCTGACCCCGTACCGCTACAAATAAGACACCCTTTTCTCCATCAGGTTGATCTGGGGAAACGGGTAGGGCGGGACAAACTAGAACACCCAGTTTCACTTCACCCAGTTCTACCAGTGCTAAAGCCACAGCATATTGGTCTTGACGCAGAAACCCTTTTGTGCCATCGATGGGGTCTAATGTCCAATAGCGCCCACCAATCTGACTATTACCGCGATCAATCCAGTCCAATACCTGATCCGGTGTCGCATCACCAACGACAGATTTGACGTAGTGACTTACCCGATTCAATTGGTCAGCCATTTCGGGTTGACGCAACTGGGACGCATCTTCTTCACCCACCACTAGGTCATCAGGAAACGCCATCGCTAACGCTCGACAGATAACCGCCTGGGAACCCAAATCCGCCACCGTGACTGGACTCTTATCGCTCTTTTCCATGGCTTCAGTCACCTGTTCTTGGCGAACTTGCTCACACAGTTTGGCTGCTGTCAGCGCTGCCTCAATAGCTACCTGTTTTTCTTGCTCGTAAGACATGGTAAATCTCTATTGCTCCATAATACTCTCAAAAAACCTGGCTAAGGACGGGAAGGGAAAACACCCAATTAAGCGGCTTTAACCCATCCTTACCCCAAACCCCTATTTTTTATGCGGGTAACGAGGGCAATCGCCATCGTGGGGGCTTGCTTAAAAAACTCTTATTCGTGAGCCTTTCAACGTTGATACCCTGCTACTGGTAGAGAAGCCGCTTCCCGTATTACCTTGAGTACCGTTTGGTTGCACCCTTGGGCTAGGTTTAACTTTCCCGATGTCACCACTGATCACGATCTGCCCTTTCCCTGTAGCCGGATTAATCTGTACAGTAGCAAATGGCTAGGAGCGATCGCTGTAACGTATTGCCGCTTCCATAATGACCTCTCGGCAGAGTGATCATCAAGTTCTCGCCAAGATTTCAGGGGAGCAGGGGGTGATGGGATGAGGGGGTGATGGGGAAGCAATGTTCCTTTCCGTGCCATGGCACTATGGCGAGCGTGGGTTGTAGAGACGTAGCATGCTACGTCTCTACTCCGGTAAAACGTCTGGGTGGGGGAGCTAATTTTGTTGGATATAGGATTTAAATACATCCACTAATTCAGCACGGCTGACAATCAGCGTAGGAAACGATCGCCCACCATAATCTTGACCTGCTTTCAACGGGAAAATTGGGTCTGACTCCAACGACACCCAAACCGCACCTGCGGCTTTCACAATCACCCACGCCCCAGCAATATCCCAAATTTTGGGTGTTGCTTCCATCCCGCCCAGAACCGCTCCTGTGGCAACGGTGATGAAGTTATAACTGGCAACCCCTAACATGCGAATTTTACAGGGGAAGGGTTGCTGTAAGAGGGAGGTACTGCGAGAGCAAAGGTTGAAAAAGTGGTTACTACTGAGTTCATCGGGGCTACTGTGGATAGAAAACTCATTCATAAACGCCCCAGGGATGATATCCGGTAATCCGGATTCCCCCGCCCAAAAACCATGAAAAGATTGTCCAATGGGAGGGAAATGGACATATCCAAACACAGGTGTGCCATGATACAGCAAGCCCAGAGAAATCCCCCAAATCGGGATGCCTCGGGTAAAGTTAGTCGTACCATCTAAGGGATCGATAATCCAACACCACTCTGTATCTGGAAAGCGATGTTCCCCTTCCTCACTGAGGATTCCGTGACTAGGAAACCGAGACGCGATCGCCCGACGAAGTGTCTCATCCGCCCAATGATCCGCTTTTGTCACCAAACTCCCATCCGCTTTCTGCGACGCCTGTACCTGGCGAAAATCAGGTAGGAGTTGGCTACCGACATGGTTAGTAATCTCTTTAGCAAAGTCAAGTACAGACGCCCAAAATTCCTTCATTGGTTAAACATCCATTACATAATCCCTCATCCGGAGTTCCAGGACAGAAATTGTCACACCCCAAATTAGGTCAGGGCGGGTTTCGTTACATCTGGGTCAACCCAAACCGATAATCCTCAAACCCGCCCCTACAATATTATCCGTCTAAATCGTTTTCCATAACCGTCGCGATCGCTTGCTTGGTATTATCCCGAAATTCTTGCACGTTCACTCGTCCCAAAAACCAAATCGCGGCAATCATGCCTACGGCTTGCAAGGCAAATACCAAACCATACGCTAACACAGGTGCGGTAAACAAGGCTTCTCCAATGGACAACACCCAACCGCCGATAAAGGTGGCTAACCCCCGCGCCATCGCTTGGGCTAATCCCCATGCGCCAATAAAGGTTCCGGCGGTTTCCGCTGCTGTTAAATCCAGCATCAGACTTAATCCTCCCGTGGTGGTGATTCCCGCCGCTAGACCAAATAACAGCATCGCCAGCTTCAAAATCTCCCCCTGTTGCGTAAATCCGGCTAGAATAATCAGGCAGAAGCTAATGGCTACGGATAGACATCCCAATTTCGTCGTATTCTGCTTACCGATACGAGGTACGACTAAAAACCCGGTGGTACTCACACCGATTAATGTGCCTAAGCCCCAATAGGAGTTGAGCCGAGTCGTTTCACTAATGGGCATGCCAAAGACATCCGCGCCATAAGGTTCTAACACGCCTTCCTGCATAAACAGGCTAATTGTCATCACCAGTAAAAAGGTGAAAAATAAACCGGTTTGGCGACTGGCGGTTAACACTTTCAGCGCTCTACCCAAGGTAACTTGGTCTTCTCGCTCGACTAAACTCGAACGGGAGGCGTAGCGAGAGTATTTTTTCTCAATTCCTAGAGTTGCCAGCAGGGTTAATCCGATAACCACTAATGGAACGATGATAAACAGACGATTGAGGGGAGTCTGTAATGTGGCTAAGGGTGATGAAAAAACCTCTGCACTAACCTGTGAGGCGGTTTCTGCCGGATCAAGGCTTTTGAGCAAGATTCCCCCAGTAATCCCGCCAATAATAATACCCACCATCAGCATTGACCAGGTTGTGCCGATTAACTTGGAGCGATTGTCCTCATCCGAAACATCCACCAGCATGGCAGTAAACGGGGTAGAACTGGCACTCAGGGCTAAACCATAGAGGGTAAAAATTAATCCCAATATCCCTGTCCAGCCTAATATTTCGGTATTTAATGTCCAGCCTCCCGCCGTTTGTACGGCTGCACCCAGTTGCCACATCACCTGAACCGCCAAAAAAGCCGCGATCGTAAATCCGGCGGTGCCAAGCCAAACATAACCACTGCGGTGATATCCAAATAGGGGTTTAGCATCAGAAAGTTGACCAAACCAAATTCTAGCTGGGGCAACCAGTTGATGCATGGCTAATACCCCCGTAGCATAAGCGGGATTAATCCCCAGTTCGCTAATCATTACCCGGTTGAGGATACCCAAGGTGAGAATCGCCATAATCCCTAACCCCATCTGGAATAAACCCAGGCGGAACATGGTTAAAATACTGATTCTGGGCAGGGGTTTGTCTGGGGATGAGGGAGTGGACGAGGATTGAGTAAAATCACTGGTTTCCATAGCCGTTAAGACGCGATCGCTTTTTCTGGATGACCTTATAAAACTATACGTTTCCTGAGGGTCTGTAACCAATAAACCCGATAAAATCCAAGAAATATGCACAAATGTAACAAACTCAGAAATCTCTGGTGCGGGGAGGTTATCGGAATCCTCTAGGCTTTCAACTGGGAAAATGTGGTTAATGCCCCTTAGTTGACAATAGTCCGACGAGCAAGGATAGAGAAAGATAGAATAAACGTAAATTTTGGCTCGGCAAAGACTATGGCAACCTCCATCCTTGACCTATCTCCAGAACTTGAACAACAACTTCTGGGTCTCCCACCCAGCGACAAACTTCGCCTCATCCAACTGCTTGCCCAAAGTCTCAACGATATTTGGAATAGCCCTTCCCCAGAATCCTCCACCCAGCTTTCCGAGTTTTTTCGCTGCTCTCCCTTGGCTGAAGTCGCTGCGACTGGAGAACTCGACCTCAGTCGCGATCGCTCTGTCCCAGGCGATCGTTTTGTCCTATGACCTATCTCCTTGATACCTGCCTCATTTCCGAACTGGTTGCTAAACAGCCCAATCAGCGAGTTGTAGACTGGCTTGATGCCCAACCCCTCGGGAGCATCCCAATTTGGCAGCAGTATCACGCCGGGGAGAGGGGAGTAAGAGAATCCGATCCCCCTTCTCCCCACGGACCGGAGTTGGGGTTAGGGGATGAGGGGGAAAATGTCAAGGAGTATATAGACACAGCTTAAAACCTTGTCAGTATTAGTTTGCACCTTAAGTTGACACCAATGAGCAGTGCTGTTCCCCTACAGGCAGCGCCTGTGCCAACTCGCTATCTAACCCGATACAATAAACATTAAGAAATGTAACAAACTCAGAGCGCAGGGAATGACAATACAGACAACCACCTTAGCTAAAGATGGTCCCACCCTAACCAGTGTCGGCATTGGTACTTGGGCGTGGGGCGATACACTGTTTTGGGGCTACGGCAAAGATTATGGAGTATCTCAGGTAAGAGACGCCTTTGCCGCTACCCTAGATGCGGGAGTCAGCTTTTTTGACACGGCGGAGGTGTACGGCTTGGGAGAATCCGAGTCGCTGTTGGGACAGTTTATGAAAGAATTCGGACGTCCAGCCCAGATAGCTACAAAATATTTCCCGGTTCCCTGGCGGTTTACATCACAGTCCGTGTCTGACGCTTTAACGGCTAGCTTAAAACGGTTACAGGTTGAGCAAATAGAACTGTATCAGGTTCATTCTCCCTTTAGCTTCTTCATGAGTCAAGAAACCCTAATGAATGCACTGGCGGATGAGGTGCAACGGGGGAGAATTGCCAGCGTGGGGGTGAGTAATTACTCCGCTGAACAAATGCGGGAGGCGCATGGTTATCTAGCCGCTAGGGGAATTCCTTTAGCAGTGAATCAGGTGCAATATTCCCTCCTGGAGCGGAAAATTGAACGGAATGGGGTTTTGGATACAGCGCGGGAGTTGGGGGTGACGATTTTGGCGTATAGTCCTTTAGCCCAAGGATTATTAACTGGGAAGTATACCCCAGAAAATTACGTGAAACCCACAGGGGCGCGTAGTCTTGATCCGCGTTTCAGTAAAGGGGGGTTAGAGAAAATTGCCCCTGTGATTAAACTGTTGCGCCAATTGGGGGAAAAATACGATCGCACGCCTGCACAGGTGGCGTTAAATTGGTTAATTGCCCAAGGTGTCGTGCCAATTCCGGGGGCGAAAACAGCCCAGCAAGCCCAGCAAAATGCCGGGGCGTTGGGGTGGAGTTTAACGCCTGAAGAGGTGGAACAGTTGGATCAGGTGACTCGCGGTTTTTGATGGTGCAGGGGAGATGGGGTGATGGGGAGATGGAGAGATGGGGGAGTTCACTCAAAATTGAATAAGGGCGGGTTTTGCCAAAAAATTTAGGTAAAACAATTCAAGTTTGTCCCTAAACCCGCCCCTACAAACTATATCCCTTGAGCGAAGCGAAGGATCAAAACTCAAAACTTCCCAGACGTACTACACATAGCGCAAACGGATTAATTTTTCAAGCTTTGACGCTATATCTGACATAACCTATAGTCAAGGTTTAGCAACAATTAACAGCAGATTATCAGATGGTAAGAGAGCTTGAACGGGAACGCATCAATGGTGATTTTCCGGAAACGGCACCGACGGCAAATCCGGTGTTTTTCCGAACCTACAGCCGCCGCACCGCTAAGGGTAGAGAGACGTGGAAGGAGGTGTGCGATCGCACTATCCAAGGCTTAAGCAAACTGGGTAAGCTGACTCCCGCAGAAACCGCCCTGCTGGAGAAGATGATGCACCAGATTAAAAGTTTACCCTCCGGGCGCTGGTTATGGGTCGGAGGCACCGATTGGCTGGAAAATCCGGAGAATTTCTCTGGCGCTTATAATTGTACGTCTACGAATGTGTTAGACTGGCGTGCCTTTGGCTTAATGATGGATCTCGCCATGATGGGATGTGGCACAGGGGCGGTTTTAGAACCCCAATATATCAACCAGTTACCCCCAATTCGTAATCATCTGAATGTAATCTTAGAGGGGGAAATTGGTACAACACCACCAGAGGAACGCCGGGAAAAAACCGAGGTCAAAATTGATGGAAATCAGGTGACCATTTATGTCGGGGACTCCCGTCAAGGGTGGGTTCAGTCCTATCAAAGGCTACTGGAATTATCCACAGATGAACGATTTTCTGGTGAAGTTCAGGTATCCATTAATGTGAGTGATATCCGTCCCGCCGGAGAATCCCTAAAAGGCTTTGGTGGTGTGGCAAATCCGGTTAAATTACCAGAACTTTATCAGCGATGTGCGGCGATTTTAAATAAAGCCGGGGGACGGCAATTAAATTCAGTCGAATGCTGTCTATTAATTGATGAAGCCGCTGTCGTGGTTGTCGCCGGAAACGTCAGGCGTTGTTTACCCGAAGGTTCCCTGGTTCACACGGAGTCGGGATTAGTTGCCATTGAAAAAATTCGGATTGGCGATCGCGTTTTAACCAGTAACGGGTTTTATCCGGTAACCAACTTCTTTGATCAAGGCGTTCAATCCCTCTGTCGAATTAAAACCGAGGATGGTTATTTAGACTGTACTCCTGATCATAAAGTTGCTGTATTAACCGACATTTATGGCAACTACACAATGGTGAAAGCCAAAGACTTGAAACCAGGCGATCGCTTAGTTTTTGTTCCCCATAAAATTCCGGGAACCCCAACAGAATTACCTGAATTTAAAGGGAAACGAAGTTCCCAGGCGAAACCAATCACCGTACCAGCGCTAACCTCAGAGGTGGCATATTTCTTAGGGTATTTACAAGGAGATGGTTTAGTCAGTTCTGATGGTTGGCGGGTTCCCTTGCGGATTCACCAAGATAGTCCGCAAATTCTAGAACGCTTGATTGCGGTGGCTGAACAGTTTGGGTTACCCACTCATACGTTAAGAACACCAGAACAGGGAAAAACAAAGACCTTTGAATTACAACTCAATTCTGCCGCCCTGAATCAGTATCTTTCCCAGTTTAAGCAGCCGTTTACCTCACCCTCTGTACCCGACTGTATCTTATTGGGAACTCAGACGATTCGGGAAGCCTATTTAGCCGGTTTAGCGGATGCTGATGGATGTCATTCTCAAGGAGTTTTAGTCACTTCCGTTCATCCCGACTTTTTGCGGCAAATCCAGACTCTCTATGCCTCTTTGGGAATTGCCACACGGTTGTGTGCCTCAATTCGTAAGCGCACAGGGAAATGGGAAGGTGAGTTAGTGACTGTCGGTGAATCGGCTGATTTAGCTGTACAAACCTTCATGTCTACTGACTCCAGTACCTTTAGTGAACGACAACGACAACGCCCCAAATCGTTTCACGATCATGGATTTCCCCTAGACATAGTGGAACCTGGGGTTAGTCGCGATCGCGATAATTATGGAACAGGTGAAACGCAAGTCATTACCCCAACCGTAAAGCGATTGGTTCCGGAATCTACGGAGTTAATTCCCGTCAAAGTTAAGTCTGTAGAAACTAACGTTCGCACCGCACCAACCTATGACATTGAAGTGGCAACGATTCATGAATTTGTCTGCGAAGGGATTCTGGTGTCTAATAGTGCGGGGATGCGCCAAGGGGTTAGTGATGATGAAAAGTTTGTTAATGCTAAGGATAACCTTTGGCAACAAGATGAACATGGAAATTGGCGGATTGATCCGGAACGTGATGCGTTGAGGATGGCAAATCATTCCCGTGTTTTTCATCATAAGCCTACCTTAGATGAATGTATTGCTGCCGTTCGCAAACAATATTATTCCGGTGAAGGTGCGATTCAATGGGCGGGAGAAGCCGTAGCACGAGCAAGTTGTGATTTGCTAGATACTCCAGCCTTGAGAAAAGAGTTTCTGCAAGCTTACGAACAAGGAAAAGCGAGTCACTGGTTACAGGAAAAGTATCCGAATTTGACCCCCGATGAAATTGAGCATCGTTTGCAGCGGTTTGGCTTAAATCCCTGCGTGACGGCTGATACTTGGGTGCATACGGAATTTGGTCCCCGCCAAGTTAACGATTTAATCGGGAAACAACATGGAACTTACGTGAATGGGGAACTGTTTAGCACAACAGCCGATGGCTTTTTCTATACGGGCGATCGCGCCGTCTTCACCCTAGCCACAAAAGAGGGGGTTTCCCTACGTCTGACAGGAAACCATCAAATTTTGCGTATTAGCGCCCAAACCCAAAAGCGTCAATATACCGAATGGGTAGCGGCTGAGGAATTGAAACCAGGCGATCGCGTCTGCTTGCACAATCACCGAGGAATTCAGCCTTGGCAAGGTGTGGGAACATTTAACCAAGGATGGTTATTAGGGAGTCTCGTTGGTGACGGATCACTAGCAGAAACTCAAGCAATCGTGCGATTCTGGGGTGACTCTCCTGTCAAAATGGCAGAGTCTGAAGTAGCAACCCTCCAGAACAATGGTGTTTGTACTGTAAATTTAGGGGGTGATTCTGATCGCCAACCGGATTTACAGCAAGTGGCGTCAAGTGGGCTGGATCAATTAGCCGCCCAGTTCAAGATTCATCGCGGTCAAAAAATAGTGACGCCAGAAGTTGAACAAGCCAGCTACGAGTTTTATCAGGGATTCCTACAAGGCTTATTTGATGCCGATGGTAGCGTGCAAGGAACGCCAATCAAAGGCATTAGCGTGCGTTTAGTCCAACATAATCTTGAATTACTGCAAGCCGTACAGCGGATGCTGCTGCGCTTGGGAATTGTTTCTACGGTTGATCAAAATCAGCCCAAATTGGTAATAGCTAACGACAACCTGATTGAATTCCGCGATCGCGTGGGTTTCCGTCAGCCGGAAAAACAGCAAAAGTTGGATAATTTACTCAACGGATACAAGCGTCAGCTAAACCGGGAACGCTTTGTTGTCACCGTTGAGTCGGTTTCTCCTACTGGTATCGAATCCGTTTACGATTGCACCGTTCCAGGTGTCTCCCGCTTTGATGCCAATGGCATTGTCGCACACAATTGCGGTGAAATTATCGGCTCAGTATTCCATTGTAATTTAGCCGAAATTCACCTGAATCAAATTGATCCGAATAACGAGAAAGAACAAGAGGAAGCCTTTAGTGCGGGGGCGCTTTCCGTTGCCATTTTACTCAACCATGAATTTGTTGAGGAACGATATCAAAAATCACGGGAATTAGACCCCATTGTCGGCGTATCCTTCACCGGATTATTCGATTTCTTTGTCAAGGCGTTTGGCGCAGACTGGTTACACTGGTGGGCAGAAGGGCGCCCCGATACGGATCAAGGTGTACAGTTTAAGCAACAAGAAAAAGCCTATTTAACCCGGTGGCGCGATATTGTGCATCGGGTAGTGTGGGAGTATTGCGATAAGCATGGGATTAAACGCCCCAATCGCTGTACAACCGTGCAACCGTCTGGAACAAAATCGCTACTCACAGGCGCATCTCCGGGTTGGCATCCTCCTAAGGCACAGCGATTTATTCGCCGAATTACATTCAGAAAGAATGATCCGGTGGCGTTAGCTTGTCTGGAATACGGGTACAATGTCACGCCATCCCAATCCGATAAAGATGAAAACGGGAATCTATTAAATGATCCCTTTGCTGAAGCCTGTTCGGAATGGCTGGTGGAAATTCCCGTGGCTGTATCCTGGGCAGATTTACCCGGTGCTGATGAAATTGATATCAGTCAGTTTTCGGCATTGGCTCAAATGGATTTTGCCATGCAAGTTCAGCGCTGGTATGTGACACACAACACCTCGTCCACCTGGGAATTGCGCGTTAATGAAGTTGAACCCTTAGGCGAACGGATTTATCAAGCGATTCAGAATGATGAAGGGTATATTTCAGCGGCGCTATTGGCGCGGTTTGATGACCATCAATCCTTCCCCCGTTTGCCTTTTGAACCCATTGATAAAGCCACATACAACCAATTGATGGAAGAAGTACAACAGCGACGAAAAGTCTCTGAGTTCTATTCGGCTTTGGAGAAATATGATGCTGGCGAATTAATGGAAGCCGGACCCGTGGGTTGTGATTCGGATAAATGTATGTTCCCAGAACAGACACCGAATTCATAATTCATCGTTCGGATAAACCTCCCGACTAAAACCATTTGAGTTCCCTCCCCTTGGCAAGGGGAGGGTTAGGGAGGGTTAGGGAGGGATAAACTCAAGGTATTGAAGATTTTTGAGCTTAAGTGAACACCAATGCAAGCGGGTTGTCCCTACAGGTGGATATGAAAAAATCGGTAAAAGTTAAACCCAACTCGAAAACCCAATCGATAGAAGAAATGGCGGATGGGACTTTAAAAGTGAACCTGAAGTCGCCGCCTGTGGATGGGAAAGCGAATAAGGAGTTAATTGAGCTATTGGCTGAAAAGTTCAATGTTACCAAGTCTCAAGTTCAGATTAAATCAGGGTTGTCGTCTAAAATAAAATTAATTGAAATTGTTGCAGATTAGAATTGTTTTCAAATTTGAGATCGATTTCGTAGTTGCGCTTTAGTGCTAAAAACGCTTAATTCAGCGTATTCAATCAGATATCCTAGTGCAAGAAGGCAGGAATAACTGAACCGCTAATATCTCCCCCAGCTTCCCAGACGTAGCATGCTACGTCTCTACATGCTCCCCCAGCTTCATCGTATCTACGAAGCTGCTCAAGTATTGTTCCCAAGCGGCACTAGGTTCCCGCGCCAGATTTTGACAAGATCAAGCTGTCATGCATTTAGATTGGAAATGGGTAGCGAGCAAGATGCTCACACTACAAGGTTGCAAGGTAAAAGGAAATGATAACTGACGAGAAGAACATGATCGAATGATTCATAAATCTAAATGTTTTTGCCAGTAAACTGGGGAAAAACGTTACAAAAATTAAATGGACACAATAAAAGTTAACGGTGGAGATTAGGGAACAGGAAACAGGGAACAGTAAGGGTTTGAGGACTATTTACAAGACTTAGTACAGTGCCGTTTTCTTTTGTCCGACTACTTAGTGCAAGAAGGCAGAACGCAGGATATAGAAGGAAAGAAAGCTTGTACAGTAAGCTGTTGCACCTTTTAAAACTGGATAGTTATTTCTGCCGCGCTGCACTAGGTTTTCCTGATCTTCTCAAAATCTTCACAGAAGCCTATAGAAGTTTTACACGGGCTTTACCCATTGGCATAGTTTAGCTTTTTATAATACAAAATATCTGAGAGTCGGCTGGCTTTGTCACCACTCAATAACTAAGTAAGGAAAGAAATCATGAAAAGCAATCTGAATAAATTACTGGTTGGCGCATCAATTCTTGCCAGTGTCACTGGGCTTGCTACTGCCCCCGCTTCCGCAACAACATTTACTCTCTCTGGTGCAGACATTATTAAATATGAGGCGATCGATACGAATAAGGATGGCATATTGGATACAACAGTAGCCAATCCAAACGCCGATATCAATGCTCTCCTACAAGGAAATTGCAGTGCTTTCGCCTATAGTCCTGATTACGAATGTAACCCTGGTGAACCCGGTGGAAACCTAGAATTATTCGCCAGCAGCGAACAACTCAACCTGAATCAATTTTTGGCGCATGATGAAGTTACCAGTTTAGAAGCGACGTTTGATGATGGTAGAAGCATGACACTGAGTAGCCTTACGGCAGTGGACTGGTTTGGAGAAGACTTAAAAACTGGCTATGGGGAAAATACATTAGCCAATAGATGGTTTAATGATGCTCTGAGTGCTTATAGTATTGCTAATAGTCCATTTCTCTACGACGTATTCTGAAAAGCGGTGGATTCCAACGGTTCAGTGATGCGAATATCGCGTACGTCAATAACAATAATGGCACAGTGGATATTGGTTTAGCGGGTCACTATGACGCGACACACATGTTGTTAGGCATCCTCAACCCTCAACAGCAGTCCTTAGTAGGAATGTTAGGTTCACCATTGCAAGCCAGTGAGGTGGTTAAAGTTACCCATAACGGCAGAACCACTTATGCATACACCTTCAGTGCAGCTAGATCTACCCTTTCGTCCAACGATGGAACCAATTCGCACACTGGAGTCTACGATCCACAGTTTACGCTTGATCCAGTTGACGTGCCAGAACCGTCGATTCTACTCGGCTTAATTGGCGTAGGTGGTTTAGTCGCAGCCAAACGCCAGAGCAAAAAATCTTAGGTCAAATGTCGCTGAGATAGACGCTTGTAACAGTTAGATCAGTTTTTAGGGAGCCAACAGGCTCCCTTTGTGGTTTGACGATCTGATTTTTGTCGGTGAGTAGGCATACTTCGGTGGCGATACACCATTTTTTTTACAAAATGCCACCAAGGGTATACAGATTGCTAGATTAATTTATATATATTTAGTTGTTGAGTGTTCATTACCACATATAAAAAGAAATGGCTACAACTTCATCAAAACTTTATCGATTTTTTGCGAAACTTCATGTAAACTTTATAAAGAGATGAGGAAATGTGTGTGCAGGCGACGAAAGCTCAAGGGCTGAAGACATCACCTGTTAGAGGACAACCAGAGGTTATTAGAGCCAAAAGAGGGTTAGCCAAAGCCTAACCCTGTGTATGTGCTGTTAAGAAGGCTCAACCTATAAAGTCACGGAGATACTGCAATGAAAATCAATATCCAGAAACTGCTCGTCGGGGCATCAGTTGCCGTGGGTGTCAGTGCGATCGCCACCAATCCAGCGTCGGCTGCATCTCTGACTAACCCTAAAGTGACGGGTGAAAAGGGAGTGGACTATTTCATCTACGAATACGTCCCCAATCCAGATCCTACAGCGACGGCGGATTTTACCAAGCTCAACAACGATGCTGATTTGGAAACAGTCTTGCAAGGAAGTTGCTCAGTTGGAGGAGCGTTCATACCCAGCAACAGTTGTAAAAAAGGTGAACCAGGGGGCAATGTTGAGCTATTCGCAAATAGTGAACGATTATCCTTTGATGAATTCTTGAACTACACCACGGTGACTAGCTTAACGGGTGATCTGGGGGACAAAAGCATTACCCTGAGCAGTTTGACGGCAACAGATTGGTTTGGGGAAACCTTGGATACTAGCTATAACGATAATGGCGATAATTTGAATTTGGCGAACGAGTGGTTTGAGGCGGCTTTAACCTCCTATGGCATCACCAATGGTTTGCTAGAAATGGCAAACATGTTTATGCCCACAATTCCCAATAGTAAAGAGAGTCTGTTCAACGAATTCCGGGATAATGGCGGATTTCAACGATTCAGCGATCCGAATATCGCCTATGTTGAAATGGATGATATGACGGGAAGTCTAGAGGTTGGGCTAGCGGGGCACTATGATGCCGTTGACCTAATCTTTGATGATTTAACCGATCAGCAGAAAGGTATGTTGTCAATGGTCTGGGGTGACCGACCCGTGCAAGCTGCTGAACTTGTCAAGATTACCTATGAGGGAGAGACTACCTACCATTACAGCTTCAGCGCTGCAAAATCTGGGTTGCTTGAACAGGGGGATATGATGTCTCATACAGGTCTCTACGATCCTGAGCTAACCAGTAATGTGGAAGTGGAAAAGGCTCCTGAACCCTCCTTTATACTAGGAAGCCTGTTGGCGGCGGGTGGCATGTTTGCTGCTAAGCGCAAGCAGAAAAAATAGTCAGCTACAGATAAGAACGTTTGTATTATATCAGAGGGAGATAACTCCCTCTTTTTTTTGTGCGATCGCCTGCCCACGACTTGACGATCCAAAAACTTCATCAAAACTTTATATAAACTTCACGGTTACTTTACCTCATCAGGGTTATACATCTCATAGATTAAGAAGGAACTCGTATATCTACAACAGAGAACACCCAATATGAAAAGGTTATCCATTGTGATCGCTGGAACAGCTATAGCTCTAGGAACAGTGGGTATGGCTCCGGTTGAGGCAGCTACTGTTACCAATCTCAAGTATTCTGGATATCTGAGTGTGCAATCGCAGTATTTGCCTTATCTACCCGGTGTTGATATTACTGGGGATGAGGTAACAATACCCATAGACCAGGATTTCGATATTGACAACCTTAGCGGCAGGCTATCTGATACAGGGGATACTATGTTAACCATTCCTTGGAAAAATGCATCTGACACCTTGTCAGATCTCTTTCCAGAATTCTTGTCATTTTTTTATCAAGATGATTTACTGACTTCTTTTCAGGGAAGTGGTTCTGTTTTTGATATTCAAAACAATAAACTATCGGATTTTAATTTCATTTACGACACACCCACAGGTGAAATGGTTGTGGACGGCTATGATTTTAATGAAATTGAATCCTGTTTGTCAGCTACATGTATCGTAACAGGTCAAGGAGGTATCTCCTTATCCGTTCCTGTCGCTGCCATCGGTATTCCGATTCCAGGAACAATACCGGTTGACGCTGATATAAGTTTTAATCTAACGCAAACGGCAAAACCTCTTTCTTCAACACAAACTCCATCGGCTCCAGAACCCTCATTTTTATTAGCAAGTTTATTGGCGGGGGGAGGTTTATTGAACGCCAAACGCAAACGAGCGAAAGTGAGTTAAATTAAGCGATTAAGCTAGGTTTTCTTCAAATCAAGCCAATCGCTACACATATAAGGAAAATTTATCACCTTATGTACGGGAGAGCCAATTATTTCTCAAACCGTTCCATCAAACAATCGGCAATGCGTCGCGCTGCACCCGATTGACCCATACGACGGCGACCATTGTCGGCAATCAGTTGTAAGCGATCTGGGTCTCGCAACAACTGCTGTAGGACTTGGGCGACTCGATCTGGTTGTTCGACTAAAATTAAGGATGGTCCTAATAGTCGGGTTTGGGCTTCAGCAAAAGCGGGGGTGTATTGAGGACCCATTCCCGGAATCGCGATCGCAGGTTTTCCTAATCCGACAAATTGTTCGGTTGCGGTTCCCGCCATGGCAATGGAGCAGTCTGCTTTGAGCAGACAAAGGGTATAGTCGTCTTGGGTTAATATCAAGATGCCATTCTTTTGGGTAAAGGCGATCGCACTCGGATCATTCAACTTCAGATTCACGTCGATGGCTTCCAGAGGCTGCTGAAGCCAGCCATACCCTATCAACGTTTCTTGTAAGGGGTCAAGACTTAAAGCGGGTGCGATCGCGCCGAGAAACACCACAGATCGTTGCTTATAAGCATCCAATAGCCCATTTGCGGCTAGGGCGATTTTCTGCCAATTCTGGTAGGCTTCTGGCATTCTCGAACCAGGCAATAATGCAACAATCAAAGGACGCTGCATTTCTTTTTGTTCGGCATCGGGTTCATAGAATATCGGTTCTGGCTGTTCCGGTTCAATCCCATCCATCATCGGGTTCCCTAAATCCAATGCTGGAATTGACCATTTTTGCAAAATTTCTGTTGTCAGTTTATCTCTAGGAAACACCGCATTGCATCGCTTGCGACTCATCAACCAACGTTCCCATGGCAAATACACAGAACCAGCCCATCCTTCGCGACGCTTACGATTCGGTAACCATCCGGCTTCATCCCGCAGATAATACTCCGATTTAGCTGTCCCGACAAAAACATAAGGGGCACCACTTAACCACGCAAACAAAAGCGGGACAATATCCCCCACCGCTAAAATAACCCCACCGCGTTTCGCCCAACGGCGAACCGCTTTCAATTGCGCCCATGTCAATTTCAACAAACCACTCTGCACATCGCGCAGCAGGTGACGCCCTTCCATATAGATAAAACCACCAGAGGGCATGGTTTGCACGGGTCCAACAATCGGAATATCCAATTGTCGATAGGCTGCACCTTCACCCACTAATGGCAATGCGGCTAATTCGGGCGCATCTGGGCTAGCGTTGAGTTCCTGTAAAATTCGGACAGCAATGACATCTTCTCCGTGCCCGTTGCTGATGCACAGCAGTTGCATAGTTTGGTTATCGGTGATTTGGTAATATCACTATTAATTTACCGGAAATAATGGGTCTAAAGTTTCCTCCTTCTAGGGCGGCTTTTTCTCCAGAGAAATCATCCTATTATAGTAGGATGAATAGTAGTCTGCTGTGATGGCATGAGTTCCGGTCATTGTGTGAGTACGTGCAGTTAATACTGTTCGACTGGTAGGGAATCACCGTCCTTGTAGGGCGGTGAGGATGTCAAAATATAGCAGAGGCACAATTTCCAACGGCAGCAGAACGGATTCGATGCATTGGACAAGTGGCTGGATGGAAGGGTGAAGTCGTAATTGCGTCGCCATCCCTGATGCCAGACAGTTGGAGTTTGCCCTACAATTTAGAACAGCATTGGGTGGTCGATTCTACCCGCATCCGCCAGGAATTGGGTTATGTTGAACCCGTCCTCTTAACAGAAGCACTGAAGTGTACCATTGAGTGAGAACGAATTCACTTGCCTGAAACCGTTTCCTCAGCAGCAGCACCAGAATTGCTGGACTATGATACTGAGGATGCAATCCTAGCTCAATTGGCAACGATTAGGAGTTTGTAGGATAAGTACAACGGCGATTGCGTTAAAACAGGAGTAAACCCCTGCCCTAGTAACAATGAACCAGCCCAACAATCTCGGTCTGGAGAGTTCCAATCATTTTTTGATAGTGAATCATTCGCCTAAATTATCCCCGGAGTCGGACCAACTAAGCACAGAGACATTAGATTCAGGTGTCTCGCCTGAACCATCCAAATCATCAATGACATCGGCTTTAGATATCCCATCCGAAAAGCCAAAATTATCAATGACTGAAAAATGTGGGTTAAATAATCAGTTATCAATTGTTGATCCGCGTCGTCGGAATGGTTTAATTATCTATAAACGTTATCACGCCGAGTTTGCTGGACCTGGTGCCGCCGTCGGTGGAATATTTGATCATGATTGTCGGCAAGTGATACCTGTGGGGGATATGAGGTTGCTCACTCCCGAATCAGCCGATGAGCGAAAACGTGCTTGTTTAATTCGCCGCCAGTGGGCGCAACTGACGATACAAATAACCAATCATCCCACATCAGCCAAACGTGCCCAGAAGATTCTGAGTCAGTTTGAGGGCTTTTTTGATGCCGAAACAATTGCCAAAATACCTGACGAAGCCTTTGCCCTATTGGTGGGTGTATTTCCTTATACAATTCAGATGATTCGAGATTCGCCAAGGAACTAATTAGGGTCTGCGGAATAAGTGTTGTGGTGGGGAGAGGGAATAGGGAACACCTCGACTTCGCTCGGTGTGGAATAGGCAACACCTCGGCTTACCTCGGCTTACTTCGACTTACTTCGACTTCGCTCAGTAAGCTGTCATGCATTTAAATTGGGTATTAGTAGCGAGCAAGATGCAAAGCCTGCGGCATGGCTTCGCTTAACGCACTACCATCCTTTCGCCGTTATTGATATTAAGGTTTAAATGCCGAACAGCTTAACACGCTCGGTGTGTCTTATGCAATGGTTTCAACCTTCTGTCGTCAACCCTCTGTCGAGGGAAAATTCGGCGCTGACGGTGCAAGTCCCTTAATAATGCTCCAGAGGAGGATATTACGTTTTGTGAATATTTGACTCATCCGAAGCAAACACCAATGATACAACTTACTGGCTGAGTTAAAACAGTGAGTAAACTCATGACAGAGTAACCATGAACCATTCCCCCAATCCAGTTCTAGAGAGTTCCAATCCTTCCTGGATAGTAAATTCTTCACCTAATTTATCCCCGGAATCGGAAACTCTAAGTACAGAAGCATCAGGTTCAGGTTATCCACCCAAACCGCCTAAATCATCAATGATTGAAGAGTTTGGCTTCAATAATCAGTTATTAGTTGTTGATCCGCGTCGTCGAAATGGTTTAATTCTCTGGAAACGTTATCATGCCGAGTTTGCTGGACCCGGTGCTGCTGTCGGGGGCAGATTTGATCAGGATTGTCGGCTCGTGATATCTGTGGGAGATCTGAATTTACTCACTCCCGAATCAGCCGATGAGCGCAAACGAGCTTATTTAATTCGCCGCCAATGGGTGCGGTTAACTATACAAATAACCAATAACCCAATACCTGAACAACGAGTTCAGACAATTTTGAATCAGTTTTTGGGCTTCTTTGGCGCTGAAACGATTTCCCGAATGCTAGATGAAACCTTAGCCCTGTTGGTAGAAGCCTTAGCCCTGTTGGTTGGGGTATCTCCTCATACCGTTGAGATGGTAATCCGAGATTGGTTGGAAAAGAATGACCAATGACAACAGAACGAATTGTCAAAACTGGATCAGGTTGGCGTCTAGGTTGGAATCCTCAAGCAACTCATTATCAGGGGTTAGTCGGTACCGAGGAGTGGGCAATCGAGCTGACTCAGGCGGAGTTAGACGATTTTTGTCGATTGTTAGCACAGCTTGCTCAAGCCATTGAAAACATCGCTGATGAGTTGGTCGATGAGGAGAAAATCACCTGTGAAGCCGAAAGTGATTTGCTCTGGATGGAAGTCGAAGGTTATCCCTCTGCCTATACGCTACGCTTCATTTTGAACCGGGAACGTCGTTGTGAGGGGAGTTGGCAAGCCCAAGCTGTTCCCGGTTTACTGCAAGCGGCTCAGTCTCTACAAGTATTTTGAGAGAGTTCCAGAGGGGGCTATGAATGGAAGAGATACCTGAGGTGTGTGTAGGGGCGACCCGCTTGCATAAATGCTCAACTCGAATCCACTCCATGACATTGGGTCGCCCTTTCCTCTCAATGAGAACCTGTTGGGTTGAGCGAAGCCGAAACCCAACCTACAGGATTTTGTGTTCTGACAAGCTTCCCTTCAAACCCTTGCGTCAGAACGTGTTTCGGGAAAGTTGTTAAAATGATGAATCTTATGATAATCTAGGAAAGGTTTCACGGGGCGTAGCGCAGCTTGGTAGCGCACCACTTTGGGGTAGTGGGGGTCGTGGGTTCAAATCCCGCCGCTCCGATTGAGTTTCAAGGCATTCCTGCAACAGGTACGAGAACCGAGGTCTATTGAGTTTGATAGTTCCCCGGCATTGAAAATAGGCTTAATCATTAGGAGCTGGAGAGTTGTAGACTTGCTCTATGATCAGATGCGATTAAATCATTGTGAACATCTCTGACAATTATTTTGTTCGTCTTGCTCAAGAAGTGGGCTACGCCAACTTTGCCTATCGGTACACGTTAAGAAAATTGTACAAGCTGGCAAAAGTAGACCAAAAGATTGTGCTGCCAAATGGTGTACCAATGGTTCTTCCCTGGCATAGTAAGTTTGGAACAGAACTTTTTCTCAAGAGGGATAGACTTGATTGGGGCAGTGAAACCCTTCTGCTTAAATTTTTGGATAGGGAGAAAAGCTTTATCGATGTTGGAGCTAATATTGGATACTACAGTTTGCTAGCTATAACATCATCTTGCAATGTTTACTCCTTTGAACCTGATCCTAGAGTAGTTGAAACTCTGAAGAAGAATTTAGCTCAGTTCCAGAATGCTCAAATTATCAGAAAAGCCTTGTATTCTGAGCCTGGTACGATGGAACTCAGTCTTAGTGCCTCTCCAGAACTAAACTCGCTGGTAAGACAAGGCTCACAAGGTCAAGGGATATCTGTGCCAGTTACCACTCTAGATGTTTTCATGGCAGATTATCCTTCACTAAGCGTTTCGGCTATTAAAACCGATGTAGAGGGGGCTGATTTTCAAGTCTTATTGGGTGGCAAAAGCTTGCTAATACGAGATCAACCCCTTGTCTTGTCGGAAGCGTATCCCCACAAAAAACTCCTAAGATTTGCGGAATCAATCGACTTCACTGTTTTTGCATTTGCTAAACCTAAAGACAAGAACAAGTCCCATATAGCACCAGAACTTATAAAAGTTGAGACGCAGCCAACCAATACACGAGTAAAGATGATATTCCTAGTACCTAAGAGACTGCTATCGCAATTTGCAGCGCTTGCTACAGAGAATTAGTTGATAACTGCCTTGCTGGATTGGGCTTTAAGTCAGGTGCAGTACATTTGTACTGATAATTTCAGGTTAATTCTTAGGTTAGGGCTTCATGACGCAAACTGCAAAACCTTACAAAGCCTTAACAAAAAAAGTCCCCAGTTCTGTCCTTGAATGGCGATAATAGAAACGCGGCGGTAATAGCGCTCTGTGCAATGTACATCAATCCGATTCAAGAGAGGCGTGAACAATGGCAACGTTAACCATGTCCCAGCGTGATTTGTCGGCTTTCACGAAACAGGATGTTGCTGAATTAGCAGGACGTTTAGAACAGGACGAATATGAAAATGCGTTTGCGGGACTAGATGACTGGCATGTACTGCGGGCGCTAGCCTTCCAACGTCCGGATTTGGCAGAACCCTACCTCTACTTGCTAGACCTAGAAGCGTATGATGAAGCGTGAATGAGTCGCGGCGAGTATTGATAGGTATAGGCGGTGGTATCGCCGCCTATAAAGTTTGTCAGGTTATTTCCACCCTGTTTCAGGCTGGGGTGCAAGTTCGGGTGATTCTCACCCAAGCGGCTCAAGAATTTATCACCCCCCTGACTATTTCCACCCTCTCGCGCCATCAGGCGTATACCGATCGCCTATTTTGGCAACCGATTCATAATCGCCCCGTTCATATCGAGTTGGGCGAATGGGCTGATTTATTCGTGATTGCCCCCCTTACCGCCAACACATTGGGCAAATTAGCTCACGGTTTAGCGGATAATTTATTAACTAATACCGTTCTCGCCTCCCATTGTCCCGTACTCCTTGCCCCAGCGATGAACACGGATATGTGGGAACAGCAGGCAGTACAACGGAATTGGCAACACCTATTGAGCGATTCCAGGTATCATACGGTGGGACCCGATGCCGGACGATTGGCGTGCGATCGCGTGGGTGCAGGGCGCTTGGCAGAACCCTCCGAGATTCTCGCTGCTATTTATTCAGTGTTATACACAGGTGGTAAGCGGGATTTACTCGGCAAACAGGTATTAATTAGTACAGGTGGCACCAGAGAACATTTAGACCCCGTGCGCTTTATTGGCAATCCCTCTACAGGTAAAATGGGATTGGCATTGGCACAAGCCGCCAAGCATCGCGGCGCCAAAGTGGTGTTAGTTCATGCGCCTCTAACCGAACCCATTCCCCCCGATATTCAGGCAATTTCCGTTGTCAGTGCGGCTGAAATGCGTCAGGTCATGTTATCTTATTTCTCCGCAGCCGATCTGGTAATCATGGCAGCCGCCGTCGCCGATGTCAAACCTGCTGATCATACCTCAGAGAAATTACCCAAAGCCCAGCTTCCCACTGCCTTAGCTTTAGAACCTGTACCCGATATTTTGGCAGAACTCGGACAGCGCAAACAAAGTCATCAACAGTTAATTGGGTTTGCAGCACAAACTGGCGATATTGTCAAGCCTGCGTTAGAAAAATTAAACGTCAAGAATTTAGACGCGATCGCCGCCAATCCCATTGATCAGCCGAATGTGGGATTTGCCAGCGACACCAATCAAGCCATTTTCATTAATAAACAGGGACGCCAGGAGTCGGTTCAACCGTGCAGCAAACTTGAACTCGCCCACGCCTTGCTTAATTTTATCGGTTCGTAGTAGGTTTGTAGTAGGCACTTAAGTGCCTGAAAATGCTAGCACTAAAGTGCTGACTACAAACAGCCTTATTCATGAATATCTCGTCCTTCAGCAATAAGTAAAATAACCCGTTCCTCCTCATCTTTTAACGGTTTAAGCGAAAAATCCATGCGAACCATGACGCTTTCCTGTTTGCGAAACTGAACGTCCTGTCGCACCAAATCACCATTAGCCGCCTTTTTAATCGCCGCTTTCAACCACTCCTGTATAGAGGGGCAATGATTCCAACACTCCAGTTTCCATACGGGCAAACCGAGTAAATCATCTAATTTATAGCCACTTGCATTTAATGCCGTTTCATTGATATCCACAATCAGCCCTTCTGGAGTCAGCAACATCATGGATTGAAAGGTTTGATTGAAAATTCCCCGGAAACGTCGTTCACTATCCTGGAGTTTTTTGAGAATTTGTCCCCGTTCAATCCCGTACCGAATCGTTTTCACTAATAAGGGAATTGTAATATCATCCTTAAGTAAATAATCTTGCGCCCCATGCGCCATTGCTCCTAGGGCTAATTCTTCGTCATTGGCTCCCGTTAACACAACAATGGGCAGATAGGGAATCGCCTCTCGAAATTCAGTAACAGTTTCTAAGCCATCAGCATCAGGAAGATTCAGGTCTAACAAAACTACATCAATGGGAAAATTCGTACAACTCTCAATCGCATCAGCGAGTCGTTCAACATGATGAAGTTGCCATTCGGTTGGGTCTAAACGTGAAAATCGATGACGCTGCAAGCGAGCATCACTAGGGCTATCCTCCACTAACAGGACATGAATTAGGTGTTTGTCCATAGGACTGGTATCACTCCGAGGGCAATTGAACCGCCGCTAACCAAAATTCCTCCAATAGCTGAACCATTCGCATAAACTGTTGAATATCGATAGGTTTGGTAATATAGCAGTTGGCATTAAGTTCATAAGACTTGAGTATATCCTCTTCATCCTCTGAAGTTGTGAGAACGATCACGGGAATCCGTTTGAGCGTGGGGTCTGATTTGACCGAGGTTAATACTTCTTGACCATCCATTCCCGGTAAATTCAGATCTAACACAATCAAATCTGGACGGGGAGTGTTAGCATAATCTCCTTGCTGGAGTAAGTAGTCTAGGGCTGTTTCCCCATCTTCCACCCAATGTAGGTTGTTGGCAATTTTAGCTTGCTTAAAGCTGATCTGGATCAGATTCGCGTCACTGGGGGAGTCTTCCACCAGTAAAATTTCAATGGGTCTAAATCTATAATGGCTGCTCATCGGAGGATATCAAATAGGGAAGGGTGAAGAAAAATGTGCTACCAACTCCAGGTTGAGATTCCACCCAAATCTGTCCACCGTGGCGTTCGACAATTTTCTTACAAACGGCTAAACCGATACCTGTACCCGAAAACTCGCGCCGGGTATGGAGACGTTTGAAGATGACAAAGATACGGTCGAGGTATTTGGGTTTAATCCCAATTCCATTATCCTTGACCTGAAACAGCCATGCATTCTCTCTTAATTGTGCCTCAATCTGGATGTGAGGGGGGCGATCGCGGCAGAATTTGATCGCGTTGGCGATGAGATTTTGAAACAGTTGGATCACTTGAGTGGGATCAGCCTGAACCGTGGGGAGGGAATCGTGGCTAATCGTCGCTTGGCTTTCTGCGATCGCGATCTGTAAATTCTCAGTCACCTGATGTAGGATGGCATTACAATCGGTCGGTTTCCCTTCGGGGGGACGAGTCCCCAAACGAGAATACATCAGCAAGGCTTGAATCAACTGGCGCATTCGGGTTGCACCATCAATGATAAATGCCATATAGTCTTGGGCGGATTCATCGAGTTGATCCAGGTAGTCTTGTTGCAACAGTTGGGTATAACTTGCCACAGCGCGTAAGGGTTCTTGTAAATCGTGGGACGCTATATAGGCAAACTGTTCTAATTCTTGATTCGATCGTTGGAGTTCCTGGGTGAGTTCTTTAAGTTTTGTTTCCGCCTCGCGACGTTCAGCAATTTCCGTCTGTAAGACGTTATTCATGGCGCTTAAGGCTTGGGTGCGTTCTTCGACTCGCCGTTCTAATTCTTCTCGTGCATTTTGTAAGATATGTTCTGCTTGTTTTTGCAGGGTGATATCTTGGGACATCACCATCCCAGCAAAAATCTCACCTTGCTCATTTTTCACCGGAAGCGTATACACTTGATGGGTGCGATCGGCAAATATCATTTCCGATACATTGGTTTCTCCGGCTAAGGCTGACTGATACAGAGGTTCGATGATTTTACAAACATCAGGTGATAAGACATCTGTAATTGTTTTTCCTTTTAACTGTTCCGGCTCAAAGCCGCCAGCCCTTATTCCCTCCCCTTCTGCTAACAAGAAGCGTAACTCTCGATCAAATAATAAAACACTGCCATTGGGAAAGTTTTGCGTCAGGGTTCGATAAAGTCCCTCACTTTTACGTAAAGCAGTTTCTGTGCGTTTGCGTTCGGCAATTTCCGCCTGTAATGAATGATTAAGTTCCGCTTGTTTTTGCCACAGACGAGAATTTTTAATCGAAATCGCAGCTTGGGCTGATATTAGATTTAACAGTTCAACTCGTTCGGGCGTAAATGCCGCGATCGCTAAATTATTTTCTAGATAAAACAGTCCAATTAATTGTCCTTGATTTAGCAGGGGCGCACAGACGATAGATTTGGGTTGATTTTGCTGAATATAGGCATCAGTAATAAATCTATCCTCAGACGTGGCATCGTTTAAGACTAAAATGTCTTGCGTCCGGCTGACATAATGGATAATCGTGGTGGGAATATCTTGGCTGGTTTCTAAGGGAATTGATTGCAAGACAGCAATACTATCTAAATCTCCCCGACACGTTGCTTCAATCCGTAACTGCCCATCCCAATCCAATAGTAAAGCGCCTTGTGTCGCCCCAGCATTTTCGATTAAAATTTTTATTAAGCTAATCAGCAACTTATCGAGGGCAATTTCACTGGAAAGCGCTTGGAATGTTTTAATGATCGTGGTCAAGTCTAGCACAGCGGCAAGATGACTCCCCGAAACTGAGTTCGTATGGGAATTGGTAAGTGTATCTTTGATATTAACCGAGGTTAAGGCGTCGGTAAATAAGCCAGGATAAGTCTTCTCTAAATCTTCAACTTTTCGCTTGGCACCCCAATGTTGATAGCTATGGCGTGCTTTTTGCATGTAGAGTTGAGCAAACTTTACCTTACTTTTACTCAACCAAAACTTTGCGGCTAGTTCATTTGCTAAAGCTTCATGGTGAATAAACCCATTGGTTTTAGCTAAATCAATGGCTTGATCATAGAGATCCATTGCTTTTTCCGTTTGACCAGAAATCCGTGCCATTTCTGCATTAATTAATACATAGTTATGCCGAAAATTTTCTGGACAATTGTCTGCCCAACCTTTCATCTGAACTTGAGCAATAATCAAGGTTTGCCAATAATCAGCTTGTTGACTCTCCGCCGCCTGAGGATAGAGTGCAGTTAGAATCAGGGATATATAAAAATTATGTTCAGCTTGGATGTATAAACCACGAATAAAGGGCAGGTATTTTTCGGTTTGCTTAATACAATTAAGTGCTGCTTCGGGTTGGTTGTAGAGATAGAGAACCCAGGCTTTAATACTGTAAAATGTACAAAGACCACCAAACGTCTGATAAGTATGGCAGCTAGCTAAATAATTGGCTTCACTCATCTCATCAGTATCAAACACTTCTTTCGCTTCCGTTTGTCCACATAAATTCCAAATAGGCAGTTTACAGGCTAAAATCATGTCTGTTACCCATTGGTTTTGAGTTTTGCGGCTAAAGTGCAAAAATGCATCCGCTTGGGTAAGGACATCGGTTAAGCTTGAGCCTTGATTGAAGGCATTATGAAATTGATTGTTTAAGATATAGCCAACATATTGAAAATCCCCAGCGTCCATTCCCGCCTGATAAGCTTCATGATTAATCGACTCAGCACATTGAATCGGCTTGACCCAGGAATTCAAAAATGTCGCCAAGAAATGATGGGTGCGACTGATATAAATTGGATGATTAAACGTTTTGCTCAGTTGACAAGCCAGTAAACCAAAGGCATACCCAGACTGATAATCTCCCCAAAGCGAACCCAGGAGTAATCCATAATTAGAATAGCCTTTAGCTGATTCCGGAGCATTACCATATTGTAGGGATAAACTTACGAGTTTTACCGTAACCCACGCATAACTATCTTGATCAAAGAAATACGTGGGCGGATCGAGACTTAATAGTAAATTTACTGCCGCTTTTGTCACCCTGTCGGTCATGTATGGTAAATCAATTAGACTGGCAATGTGCCGAGTTCCTAAATTTCGTTTTAAGTCAGCTAATTCACGATTTAAGCCGCTTTTTACATTAGTGTCGGGAAAATTGATACCGATTTTTTTGAGGGCTTGGCGTCCGACTTGAATGGCTTCTTTATAGTTGGCTAGCATGGTATGCTGAACAATAAGCAGGTTATACAGTTCAGCCTGTTCCATAACGGATTTGGCTTGAATTAAACACTGATAAATTAAATGCTCTGACGAGTCAAAGTCGCCATTCAAATATTCAACTTCAGCGAGTTCCTTATGAAGTTTTAAGGTTAATGAATACTGGTCAGTCCAGCTTGTTTCACTTAAGCTTAATAGTCCGTAGTTTAGGTAATCTCTAGCGGCGGTATAAGCCGTTGCTGACTTCGCTTTTTTGGCAGCCGCTAAGTTTAACCGAGTTAATTCAAGTCGTTCGTGAGTGGTGGTAATCGCGTAAGCTTTCCAATTGAGATGATCAACAATATCAAAAATTCGTTCATATTTTTGATAGGGGGATAGCTGGGCAAGCAACAGCCGACCAATGCGCCAGTGAACGGTTTCTTTTGTTGCTTTATCCATTAAAGCATCAACCGCTTGTTGTACGCGATCGTGCGAAAATTTATAATATTGAATTAAATGAAAGTAATTTTGCGATTTTTTCGCCTGGGCTTCAATTAATCCTAACTGAATTGCTGGATATAAATCATCCCAGGTTTCATTCGGAGTTTTCTCATGAATTTTGGCAAGTAAATCGAGTTGAAAATGATTTCCGATACAAGCGGCTAAACTTAAAACATGCTGAGTGCTTTCCGGAAGTTTTTTTAACTTGCCAATCATCAACTCCACCACGTTATCTGTAATCGCCGTTTCTTCAATCCGGTCGATATCCCAAGTCCACTGACCTGAACCTTTGTTGGTAGAAGAACTAAAGAAAATCAGATTTTCCTGGGCAAGGGTTTTGATAAATTCCTTAATAAAAAAAGGATTTCCTGCGGTTTTACGCACTATGAGTTCTGCTAAAGCAGTAACAGATTGAGCATCTCTGTGTAAGGTTTCGGAGATTAACTCAATAACTCGTTCCCGGTTCAGGGGGGTTAAGATAATTTGGTTGAGAATAACGCCAAGACTACAAATTTTATCGAAGCTAATCATTAAAGCATGATTCGGATCAACTTCATCGTCTCGATACGCACCAATGAGGAATAGATGGTGGATTGGGTCATCTGTCAAAATGAATTCCAGCAACTTTAGGGTAGCCGCATCAGCCCATTGTAAATCATCTAAAAAAATGACTAAAGGATGTTCAGGTTGACAGAAAACCCGCATGAAGGCTTGAAATACTAAATGGAAGCGATTTTGGGATTCAGCCAATCCTAATTCTGGTACTTCAGGCTGAGTACCAATAATTAGCTCAACTTCTGGAATGACCTGGATAATAATTTTTCCATTGCGACCTAATGCTTCCAGTAATATTTTTCGCCATTGCCTAAGTTTTGCTTCACTTTCAGTTAAGATTTTTCGGATTAATTTGGAGAAGGCATTAACCAAAGCTGAGCAAGGAGTATTTCGTTGAAATTGATCAAATTTTCCAGTAATAAAATAACTATTTTCCTGGATAATAGAGGGGCGAATTTGCTGGATTAGAGCGGACTTACCAACGCCAGCATCACCCGTAATCAGAATGATTTCACTCAGCCCTTTTTTGGTATTTATTGCCCCTTGCCCCTTTGGATAACAAGCGATGCGAGAAAAAGCGGCGAGTAGTGCTTGAATTTCACGTTCTCGACCATAAAGTTTTGGAGGTATTTGCAATGTTTTTCCCAGATCTTGACATCCAAGGGGGAATTCTTTGATTTTGCCAGTTGTTTTTAATTGCTCTAAGCAATACTCTAAATCTGCCTTGAGTCCCACAGCACTTTGGTATCGCTTTTGCGGTATTTTTTCCAATAGTTTCATGACAATATTGGAAATGGCTTGAGGACACAATAATTGGTGATTGGGAAAGTCTTGAGTGTTGACTATTGACCCAACGCTAGGCTCATCTGGAACTAGGTTTGTAGGGATAAATTTAGGAACTTTCTGTTCGTCATTGATGGTAACCTTTGTGCCAAACTCGCCCTGACTAAGTTTTGAGTCAACGTCCCCATCTTTTTTGTCTTCCCCTGCTCCCCTATCCTCCTCCTCTACGACGTTTGACTGCAACGTTATATGAGGGGGGAGAGGCTGTTGAGCCAGATGGCAATAAATCAACTCCATGGGTTCATCTTTATCGAAAGGAAGATGATGGGTTAATAGTTCATAAAGAGTGACACCTAAGGAATAAAAATCCGTGCGGTAATCTAGAGGACAATCCATCCGTCCAGTTTGCTCTGGGGATAAATAGGCTAATGTTCCCTCTACACTAGGCGATTGTTTTAGCGAATGATTTTCGCTAGATACGCGAACCGCGATACCAAAATCAATAATTTTGAGTTGTCCCGTTACCGGATTGAAAATAATATTTGATGGATTAATATCTTTATGAATTGTATTAGCGGCGTGGATTTGACCTAAGCCTTCTGTAATCTTAATCGCAATGTCCAGAATATCGGACAGTGAAAATTTTGTTGTATTGAGTAATACGTTTAATGATTCTCCACCAATATCTTCAAATATGATTACCAACCTATTCTGATAAGTGAGTAAGTCATAGGCGTGAATAACACCCGCCAGTTGCCAGTTATGAGTAATTTCATATTCAGTTTTATAGCGGTTAAGTTCTTCAGACGTAGGATAGTCAGGTTGGAGAAGTTTCAAAATGACAGGTTGAGTATCGACCTGTCGGATACCTCGATAGACTATAGAATTAGAGCTTTCGTATATTTTGGCGAGAATCTGGTAACCTGGAAGGATAATCACGGTGGGATTCCCCTATTAGTGCGCTGTTCCAGACGTAGGAATGGTACGTCTATCTAAAAACGGTAGCATTTTGAGGCGAAACTGTCTCTTGTCTGACGGATTACCACCGAAACGTTGATTTAGTAGGG
>NZ_DS989841.1:441298-523263 GCF_000155555.1 Coleofasciculus chthonoplastes PCC 7420 | reverse complement strand
GGTTCAATCTTTGACCAAAACTGTTACCTTTGAAGAGTTTATTGCGTGGTATCCTAATACAGGAAAACGCTACGAACTCCACGATGGGGTAATTGTCGAAATGCCAAAACCCACTGGAACACACTCTAACGTAACAGGCTTTTTAATAGAAGAGTTAATTCTTACCATTGTCCAGATGGGAAAGCGAGGAAATTGGACAATTCCTAGAGAATCGATTGTTAAATCTAGCAATGGGAAATCAGGATATGAGCCTGATATTATTGTCCTTGACCAAGAAGCCCTAAAATTAGAACCCCGTTGGCAAAAAGAATCTATTATTGAAAATGCTCAATCCGTCAAACTCATTGTTGAAGTCGTTAGTACCAACTGGCGTGATGATTACTTCAAAAAGAGAGCAGATTATGAAGAAATGGGTATTTTTGAATATTGGATTGTTGATTATGCTGCGCTGGGGGGACGCAATTTTTTAGGGAGTCCGAAACAACCGATGGTATCTGTTTATCAACTGGTTGAGGAAGAGTATCAAATGACTCAATTTCGCGGGAATGATGTGATTGTTTCTCCTACGTTCTCTGGGCTTAATCTCACAGCAGAACAGATTTTTCAAGTGGGTCAGTAGTTTCGATTAAATCACTTTAGGAAGTTTGGAGGATGTATGAGTACCCAATTACAAGATGTTTTTAATCAAATTGACAGTTTAAATAAGCAAGAACGGCTTGAGGTTTTACATTATTTAGAACAGCGTGTTCAGGAAGATGATAAGGTTGAAGAATGTCAAGACATTGATGCCGATTATGAACATTTGCTGCAATATATTGCTGAAACCAAGAATACAGAATGTAGACGACCTTTACAAGACTTTCGCGGGATTGCACCCAATTTATTAGCAGGTCAAGATGCTCAGGAATGGGTTAGTCAGATGCGGGATGAATGGGAGGAACGTGAACGGGTATGGAGGAAGCCTGAGTAAAGAACGCAGTAAAGACCCTGAAGCAGACGGTATTGATCGTTATATTAGACTTGAACATATTGACCCCGATGATTTAAAGATTCGCCGTTGGGGATTGGTTTGTGAGGGATTCACCTATTGCACTACCTCACCGCCTCGATAGAATGAAAAGCAAAGAAACATGAATAAACGTAAGGAGTCTATAATCAGCTATGCGAATGCTACATACAATGCTGCGCGTCGGTGACTTAGATGAGTCGCTCAAATTCTACTGTGACGTGCTGGGAATGAAACTATTGCGGAAAAAAGACTATCCCGGCGGGAAATTCACCTTAGCGTTTGTCGGCTATGGCGATGAATCTGACCATACCGTGTTAGAACTCACCTACAACTGGGGTGTTGACCAATACGAGTTGGGTGATGCCTATGGTCACATTGCGATTGGCGTGGATGATATTTACGGAACCTGTGAGCAAATCAAGGAACGGGGTGGTAAAGTCGTGCGGGAACCCGGTCCAATGAAACATGGTTCCACTGTCATCGCTTTTGTCCAAGACCCGACTGGCTATAAGATTGAGTTAATCCAATTGGGAACTCAAGGCTCAGCCAAACCTCAAGAAAAAGCTACAGCGGCTAGTCATTGACAAGTTAAGAGTTTGTAGTAAGCGCTAAAGCGCTTCTGACTTCTGGCACTAAAGTGCCTACTACGAACCTAGCTTAAGGAGCGTGATATTCAACATGCTCCCCCGCTTCCCCGTTCCCTATTCCCTACAAATTCTGCGAAATTTGAGCGATAATCTGATCCTCTTTACCCATAACCCATTGGGCAAAGCGTTGGGCTAAGGGTGGCACATATACCAGAGGATTGGTAAATCCAGAGAAAATATAGACACCCTCTACGCCCTCAATTGCTCCCACCACAGGTAAATTATTACCACCAAATGCCACTAAACAGTGATGCCAAGTTCCCGGTAGGCTGGCTAAAGCAGGTAGGACATTCCCCACCTGAGTACGAATCGCAGACTCACTCGCGGCTGAGTTTATGGCGGCAAAGGGTTGAGTCAGAACACGACTAATTTGACCCATTCGTAAACTGCCATCTAGAAACTGAATCGCCCCCGCGTCTAAAATCGGCGGTACAGGTTCATAACCCCGTTGATCCCAAAAGGGTTCTACCTCCGCAGCGCTGGCTTGAGCTTCAAGTTGAAAGCGTTGGGTGTTTGCGGGCATGACTAATGTTCGCAATTTCAGGTCAACTGGTGGCGTTTCAATCATCTCCGCGTGGGTGAAGTAGACGCGCACCTGAATCCCAGCGGCGTTAAGCAAGGCGCGACTGAATCCCCCGGCACAAACCACTGTATTGGCAGCATGATAGGTTTGATTATCTGAGGTTTTCACCCCCTGAACCCTATCCCCTTGGCGCAGGAGTTCCACCACTTGAGCTATCTGCTGTTCACCCCCAGCACGACAAAAGGCTTGGCGATAGCCTTGGGTGAGGTGTTCCGGATGAATATGACCATGACGAACCGTAAGAACGCCCGCGATCGCATTAGGATTGAGTAGGGGTTCTAACTCACAAGCGTCCTCGACTGAGAGTAATTTGGGTGGAATGGCACAATCAGCATAAGCCGCTGCCATTTTTTCTGGGTCTTGGTTGGCGGAAATAGTCAGGACTAAATCCAATTCCCGAAACTGGGTATCATGGTCTAATGCCGCTGATAAATGCCTGTGGCGTTCAATTCCCTCAGCACACATTACTCTCGTCAGGTCGGATTTCCCTGACCAATAGGCTAAACCGCCATAACTGTACCGAGTCGCGCCTTGAATTGCTGTGTCCGAATCGACCAACAGAACCCTTAACCCTACCTGGGCAAGTTCATAGGCGAGTGCTGCTCCGGTAATACCCCTACCAACAACAATCCAATCGTAGGTTTTCATGATTGTTTGCTCATTCTCCACATCTTCCATTGTTATCGGGATTAACCCCTTAGTTAAGGGAATCAGGATTTACCTTAGTAGGGGGTTTGGGGGCGTTGTAAGACCCACGCTGTACCCTTCGACTCCGCTCAGGGTCAGCGTTGGGATACACAACTACCCCAAGTTAATTTAGGTGACTCAACGTTACCTAAATTAACATTTAACAGTACACGACTAGCCAGTAAATGTCCTATAATAGCGGTATGCTGACATTTAACTATCGCTACCGAATCTATCCAGATGCCACTCAAGAACAACGGTTAATTGAGTGGATGGAAATTTGCCGCCGCGCATACAACTATGCATTGGGGGAGATAAAGGATTGGTGCAATAGTCGTAAGTGCTTGATTGATAGATGTTCGTTGGAAAAAGAGTACATCATTCCAGCAGATACCAAGTTTCCCAGCGAGGTTCAACAGCTTAACAATTTACCTAAAGCTAAGAAGGAATTTCCCAAGTTAAAAGAGGTTCCCTCTCAAGTCCTTCAGCAAACGATTAAGCAGTTGCATAAAGGTTGGGATTACTTTAAGTCTCGCGGGTTTGGCTTTCCCCGATTTAAAAAGTTTGGGCAGCTTAAATCGTTACTGTTTCCTCAATTTAAGGAAAACCCTGTAACCGATTTGCATATCAAATTACCCAAACTTGGGGCGATTCCTATTAATTTGCATCGTCCTATTCCTTATGGTTTTACAGTTAAGCAAGTACGAATCATACGAAAAGCTGACCGATGGTATGCATCTATTAATATTCAATGCGATGTCAGTATCCCTGACCCTAAGCCCCATGGATATCCGATTGGAGTAGACGTGGGCTTAGATAAGTTTTTAGCTACCAGTGATGGAGTTGTTGTCGAACCGCCTAAGTTTTTTAAGAAACTACAGAGCAAGCTGAAATTGCTGCAACACAGGCTATCCAGGAAAACAAAGCGGTCTAAAAATTACGAAAAACAGCGCCTTAAGGTAGCTCGACTTCACCACCAAATTGATAACACCAGAAAAGATTTTCATTTTAAACAAGCGCACGCCCTTTGCGACGCGGGTGATATGGTTTTCATGGAAGACCTTGATTACCGCATTACCGCTAAAGGGTTTCTTGGGAAACAGATGTTGGATAGCGGTTTTGGTCAATTTCGCACCATCACCCAGTACATCTGCTGGAAGCGCGGAAAGTTCTTTGCTGTTGTTGATGCTAGGGGTACTTCTCAAGAATGTCCTGAGTGTAAGGGTGAGGTCAAAAAAGACCTGAGCATTCGGATACATGATTGTCCTCATTGTGGCTACAAAACTGATAGGGATGTTGCCAGTGGTCAGGTGATCAGAAACCGAGGAATAGAGCTAATTAGTACCGCTGGGCTAGCGGGAAAGGAAACTGCCTATGCAGCCGATCTACCGGGGGTTGGTGAAAGCCAAAACTAGGCAAGTGGCAAAATCCCGTAAGGGAGTAACTAGGAAATCCTCAAAGTGATTTGGGGAAGCCCACACCATAATTTTTGATTTGGTGTGGGAGGATGTCACCAGTCTCCATCTGTAGGTGGGCATTGCCCACCATTGGTGTCAACTTAAGCGCTAAAAGCAGGGGGAGCAGGGGGAGCAGGGGAAGCAGGGGGAGCAGGGGAAGCAGGGGAAGCAGGATAAGTAGGATAAGTAGAGATATTGTCGTTACCACGTTCAAGGAAATGCCCCGGTTGAGGCATAGCCTACCTTGAATGGCTGTAAACCCGAATTGGCAAAGGTTGTGGCTTAAGTTGACACGCATGATTGCCCACCATACCACTCCCATTTTGATTGGGATTAATGTCTTAGTCTAACGACCGATGGTTGCATTATTTTTCAGATATTTAGATGCTGAAATAGATACAGTGGGTACAGTGAGACCTCTCGTTTAGTTTATGCTTAGCCGAATCAAAGACCTCGCCCAAGAACTCGCACCGCGTCTGATTGAAATTCGCCGCCATATCCATGGTCATCCGGAATTGAGCGGTCAGGAATACCAAACGGCGGCTTATGTCGCGGGTGTTCTGTCGTCCTGTGGCATTGTTGTCCAAGAAGGGATTGCCAAAACGGGCGTGATTGGTGAGTTAGTTGGGGGGACTGATGAACGCTTAGTGGCGATTCGCACGGATATGGATGCGTTACCGATTACTGAAGCCGCCCCTCTAGAATTTGCCTCCCGTAAGATGGGGATAATGCACGCCTGTGGTCATGATGTTCACACCACTGTTGGTTTAGGTACGGCGATGGTGTTGTCTGGATTGGGGGAACAATTACCGGGAAATGTGCGCTTTTTGTTTCAACCTGCTGAAGAAATTGCCCAAGGTGCCAACTGGATGGTGCAAGATGGGGCGATGAATGATGTCAGTGCCATTTTTGGGGTTCATGTGTTTCCCTCGATTCCAGGCGGTTCCATTGGTGTCCGTTACGGCGCACTCACGGCGGCGGCGGATGATTTGGAAATCTTTATTACCGGGGAATCGGGTCATGGTGCCCGTCCCCATGAAGCCGTGGATGCGATTTGGATTGCGGCTCAGGTGATTACTACCTTACAGCAAGCGATTAGCCGGACTCAGAATCCTTTACGTCCGATGGTCTTGACAATTGGACAGATTAATGGTGGACGCGCCCCGAATGTGATCGCCGATCAAGTCCACTTAGCCGGAACCGTGCGATCGCTCCACCCCGAAACTCACGCGAATCTGCCAGAATGGATTGAGTCAATTGTGGCAAATGTCTGCCAGATGTATGGCGCTCGCTATGAGGTGAGTTATCGCCGGGGTGTGCCTTCGGTGCAAAATGACTTAGCTTTAACTCAAATCTTAGAAGCATCTGCCAAGGAAGCTTGGGGAAGTGATCGAGTGCAAATTTTACCCGAATCCTCTATGGGAGCCGAGGATTTTTCCATGTATCTAGAACATGCTCCGGGTACGATGTTCCGCCTTGGCGTCGGGTTTAAGGATAAGCCTAATTATCCCTTACACCACCCCCAATTTGAAGTGAATGAATCGGCGATTATTACAGGTGTGGTAACGCTGGCTTATTCTGTCTATCAATATTGGCAACAGTCTGTTTTGTAGGCAAGAGAGGGGTGAGTTGGGGAAATTGTAGGGGCGGGTTTAGGGTCTTTATTTTTGCTATTGATCGTAATCTTTGTACAAAACCCGCCCTGACCAACTAAATCTAAATACTCAGAAACAACCCGCCTGTAACCAATACTGTCACTTCATGCAAACGCTTGGGGATATGCCTTATCCGGTTCAAGCCACTGCGTTTTGGGCGATTGAATTGGCATATAATCAAGGCTGGCAATTGCCAGGTCAGATGAGTGGGTCTTACAATGAATTTGCACAACGCTGGGGAAATCCTGGATTTACTGAGTATGTCACTTTGTTGGAAAAGCAAGCGAATCAGGTATTGCCAGAGGCGTCAGAATCCATTCAACAGCAAGCCGAGTCTGCATTTTTGCAGGTCGCTCAATTAGAAGCAGAGTTTTGGCAAATGGCGTTTAATGCTGAAACGGATCGTGCCAGATAATGTGACTTATTCCCCAGTTTCACTCAACCCTAACAACATATCACACGCAAGGAAAAAACTATGACCCGCGCCATTATGGAAACGGAAAAAGGTACAATTCATCTAGATTTATTCGAGAAAGATGCTCCGAATACAGTGAAAAATTTTGTCGATCTCAGTGAAAAAGGATTCTATGACGGACTGAATTTTCATCGCGTTATTCCCGATTTTATGATTCAAGGCGGTTGTCCTCTGGGAACGGGTACGGGGGGTCCTGGCTATACGATTAACTGTGAAATTAACCCCAATAAGCATTTAGCTGGGTCATTATCGATGGCACATGCAGGTCGCAATACTGGCGGAAGTCAATTTTTTATTTGCCACTCGCCTCAACCCCATTTAGATGGCGTCCATACTGTTTTTGGCAAGACAGAGGATATGGAGGTGGTTAATGCGATTCAGAAAGGGGATAAGATTCTTTCGGTGAAGATTGAAGAGTAATTTTGTCGGCTCATTCAATTAGAAGGTAACGCCGATTCAGAAAGGGGATTGATCGGGTGAATCACGATGACATTTTCATCCTGATCATCCCCACTATTGTACAGATAGTCAAAAGCGGCAGTATCATTAAGTAGATGCGATCGCAAAAACAAGGCACTCCAACGAGCGATAGTTTCTGTGGCTACATCCTGGTCTAATAAAGGTCTAACAGGATCGCGAACGGGGTTATCTTCATTGGTAATCCCATAATGGTTAGCCCCTTTGACAATGACTAAAGCCTTGGGTGGATCTTGAATCTGGTTGTAAGTAGCTGTAATTTCAACTAAATCGGCAATCGTGTCTTGACTTCCGGCGATTAACGCGGTAGGAATCATTTGATTATTAATCGGCGGAAATGAACCTGTTTCGGGGGGATCTTTAAAGTTTGTACCATAGAAAATACCAGCCATTACTTCGGGAGGCTGGGTAAAGTTACCAGCGCATACTCTAGGAACGCAGATGTCTTGAATAACAGCTAATCCGACAAAACCGCCAAAGGAATGTCCGAGTAATCCTAGTTTATTGGTATTAACAATTCCCGCAATCGGTGAATCCGGATTAGTGTTTTCTTGTTTCATATAAGAAAGAACATCATGGACTTGCTGCTGTTCGGCAATAAACCCTGTGACGGGTTCTCCTGTTCTGGGATTGGTTACAGTTCGTTCATGATTAGGGACAATCACGACAAATCCGTAACTGGCAACGGTACTGGCGAAATTGGCGTAGTCGGCTTTATCCACTAATGCTCCTTGCAGCATTAATGCGATGGGAAATTGATTGGTGTTGGTGTTAGAATTTGAGGGAATTGGGAAATAAATATCAGCGGGATCACCATTGGTTGTAATTGTTGTTTGATAGGTATTAACTGTATCGAATAGAGGCTCGGCGCTATAGGTTGCAGAGGTTTGTTCTCCTGGTGCTAAAGCAATGAATAATGCCCCGACTATGGTTACAGATGATTGTTTTTTTGTGGATAAGCAACTCATTGTCTACGAGATTTTCGGATTATTTTAAGACTGTCGGAAAAATTGAGTCCATTGTCAAGTGTTTCGGATAGGTTGCACTCATGGAGTGGCGTGGCACATCTAAAATGGTGGAATAGATTTTACGGTTAAATTGGGCGCACGTCAGTGCGCCCCTACGGTGAAATGCTTAAATAATTGAAAAAGACATTAGATTTTAACCTAATGCCTTTTTGGTCGATTATAGCCTAATATAGCGAACAGGTTAACCTACTGTCACTTGAGTCGTGTCAACCGCTTTGGCACCATTAACACCTCTAGCCACCTTCACCATCTTGTCTAAAATAGCCTGATTCGGAACCTTACCTTTCAACACCACAGTGGTACTCGTTTGGGCGACATAAAGCGTACTGATGTCATCTAAATCCGGATCTTCATCAAATGCTAACGCCACCCGCTTGGCTAAACCGCTTTGGTCATATTCTCCATGTAAACCAAGACGTTCTGGAGGAGTGGTGGAGAGTTTCGTCGTGGCTGGGGCTTCATCTGTTTTTGGACGACTGGCGGCGGATGAAGGCTGCTGCTGTGTTGGAGGGTTTACTTTTGCCTCTTGTGGCTTGTCCATGCCAAATAGTCGTTGTAACCAACCCATATTCTGTTAAACTCCGATTATACTTTCATGATTGATCTATTCATTATCGGTTAACGTTAGGAGTTTGAACATCTATCAATAAGAATAGTTAAGGGTGATCAGTGGATGATTCGCTTTTATTGCTCAGGGTTTAAATCTGCACTTTAATCAATCTATTTGAATCGGGGGTAGCATGGCTGAAAAAATTGAGACGTCGCACCCTATCAGTGACAGGGATAACCCGAATCATCATCAATCTTCTCTGGGACTATCCGCATTGACTTCAGATCAACTCAATACTTTAATCGCTCAGGCAAAAGTAAAATGTCAAGGAGGACAACTACCAACCTATATCCCCTTACTAGCGCAGGCAAATCCAGGCTGGGTGGCGATACAGGTACAGAGGATTAAAGGTGAGGGAGTGGCGGCGGGTGATATTCGTTGTTCTTTTCCGTTGATGAGTGTGATTAAGCCGTTTGTCTTGCTATTCTTGCTAGAACAATTGGGGACAGAGGCGGTATTTTCTCAGGTGGGGATGGAACCGTCTGATCAGCCATTTAATTCCTTAGCGCAACTGCAAGCGGATCGGGGAAAGCCGCGTAACCCAATGATTAATAGTGGCGCGATCGCACTCGCTGGGCGTTTACCGGGTAAGGATGGGGCGTCTCGTTGCGAAAGCCTGCGCCAGTGGCTGAATCAGCGATCGCACTCTCAGTTGGTGTTAGATGAGGCGATGTTACAGTCGGTGCGTTCTCTCCCCAATGAACGAAATCAGGCGATCGCGAATTTATTAGCAACTGTAGGGTATCTGGATTGTCCAGAAATTGCCCTGGATACTTATAATCACGTCTGTTGTCTATCGGGAACGGTGACGGATTTAGCTAATTTGGGAATGTTGCTGGGGCAGGATAGTAGCATGATATCACCCCAACACCGCCGCACGGTTAACGACATTCTGATCACCTGTGGATTGTATCAAGCTTCTAGTCGCTTCGCGACGGAGGTGGGATTACCAACCAAGTCAGGGGTGAGTGGGGCGATGTTGTCTATTGTACCGTCTCAGGGGGCGATCGCCTGTTATTCTCCGGCGTTAGATGAGACAGGAAATTCTCAGGTGGGGTTGTTTATTGTGCAGCAATTGGCGCAGGATTTCAACTTAAGCTCAACCCCTCACCCCTAACCCCTTTCCATCCCCCCTCGTTCCCCCCTACCCCCCTCGTTCCCTCCTTCGCTTTTTTGGCAAGGGGGAGGGGAGTAAGAGAATCTGGTTCCCCTTCTCCCACCCCCCTCGTTCTGACAGGTGTAGGTTTTTTATTTAAGGGTGGAGACAAGACAAGGGGACAAGGAAGGAAAGAAGACAAGGGGGAAAAACCGTATAGAATTCGGTTCGGTCAAACTAACTTCTAAAAGCCGAAACGCCCTATTTTTCGTTCTCACTCTTCCTTGTCTACGGTCGCTGAGCGAAGTCGAAGTGATGGTCTACCTGTCTTCCAAGTCTAACCTGAACCGCAATCTTAAAAAACCTACCCTTGTGAGCCCCCTCGTTCCCCCCTACGAAGAGGGGGGAAGACAGCGGATGCTTCGCTTTTTTTGCACGGGAGAAGGGGTTAGGGGATGAGGGGGAAAATTTGAGCCATCAGTGTCAACTTTAAGTGCGATCGAATCTGTGTCTGTCGTTCTGAGTCGAGTTCGAGGCTAAAAGCGCAAGTCGTCTAAAGATGACTCAAATTCTTATAGAAACAACCCCAACAGTTAGACACGTCTGTCTACATCGAAACGCTTTGGCTATACCCTAGTTATTAGAAGAGAAGAAGAAAATGCCG
The DNA here is from genome assembly GCF_000155555.1 of Coleofasciculus chthonoplastes PCC 7420. GTDB lineage: Bacteria > Cyanobacteriota > Cyanobacteriia > Cyanobacteriales > Coleofasciculaceae > Coleofasciculus > Coleofasciculus chthonoplastes_A. The sequence continues at coordinate 512,875 of NZ_DS989841.1, read as the reverse complement.
TGAATGTTTTAATTGGCAACCGGAAATGATAGGAAAAGAATTACTATGACCACCGAATATCACGTCAAACTGATTCAAACCGGAAATACCCAAACCCTAACCATTCCCCAAGACTTAACTCTATCTACAACAGATGTCACCATCCGCCAAGAAGACGGCAAACTGATTATCGAACCCTACCAGAAAAAATCCCTCCTCTGTGTTCTCGCCACTCTCGAACCCCTAGATGAAGACTTTCCCAACGTTGACGAAGGCGTATTACCCCTAGACGATATCGAACTTTAAAAAGACGCGCCATGGTGTCTCTCTATAGATATGAATTACTGCTATTTATTAGATACGAACATCATTTCAGAATTAGTCAAGCATCCCAGAGAACAAATTTTTACAAAAATCCAAAGTGTTGGCGAGGCAACAATCTGTACAAGCATCATCGTCGCTTGTGAGTTAAGATTTGGAGCCCAAAAAAAGAACTCGCCTCAACTCACCCAAAACATTGAAGCCATCTTAGATAGTCTTGAGATTTTGCCTCTAACCTACCCCGTAGAGCAATATTATGCTGAAATCCGAACTCATTTAGAACAACAAGGAACACCTATTGGCGGTAACGATTTATTGATTGCTGCCCATGCTCTCAGTTTGAATCTCACCGTCATCACCAATAATGTTCGTGAATTTTCTCGTGTCCCTAATTAAAACTAGAAAACTGGCTCAATTAAACCGTATTACCCCATCACCCCCTCTGTCTTTTGGTATACCCTAGTTAGCATCTCCCCTCTCAATTCCCCCATGAATGAACAACGCCTACAAGCCTATCTAACGCTGATTAATGCCCTATTAACCTGTCCCAGTGAGGAAGGGCAGATATTAGAGGATAACGCTGAGTTAGTGGATGCGGGGTTAGTAGCAACCATGACACAGGTGGCGGAAGCGTTAGCAGAGAGGGGTGATGAAAATGCGGCGCAGTTTTTAATCGGAATGGCGAATCAGTTAGGGGAATTCTTGGGATTATCTGACTCAACTGCTACTCCTGAAGCTCAACTGCGTTTCCTGATGCAAGTATTACAAGCAACGTCAGATAGTGATGTTAATCCGCAAGTTGTCTATCCCCTCCTCCAGCAAAACCTGCATCTATTGGATGATAACTTTGCCCAGATATTGTATGACTGGGGAACGGCAACACTAGCAGAAGTGGAAGCCGAACAAGCCCAATTTATTGCCGCCACTATTGGTAATTTCAGTAATCTGATTGGGCAGTTTCCTTTAGGAAGTCAAGCCACTAACCTGGAAATCGCGATTAAGGGTTATGAAGTGATGCTCACTATCTTTACCCGCGAGAATCACTCAGAAAATTGGGCAACCCTTCAAAATAATCTGGGTGCTGCCTACTATTCCCGAATCCGGGGAGAGAAGGCAGAGAATATAGAAAATGCGATCGCTTCCTATCAAGCCGCCCTTCAAGTCTACAGCCGTGACGCCTTTCCTAGCCAATGGGCAATGACCCAAAATAATCTGGGTGCTGCCTACTATTCCCGAATCCGGGGAGAGAAGGCAGAGAATATAGAAAATGCGATCGCTTCCTATCAAGCCGCCCTTCAAGTCTACAGCCGTGACGCCTTTCCTAGCCAATGGGCAATGACCCAAAATAATCTGGGGAATGCCTACAGTGACAGAATCCGGGGAGATTTGGCAGAGAATATCGAATGTGCGATCGCATCTCTTCAAGCCGCCCTTCAAGTCAGAACCCGTGACGCCTTTCCTCGTGACTGGGCAACCACACAAAATAATCTGGGGCTTGCCTACGGTGAGAGAATCCGGGGAGAGAGGGCAGAGAATATGGAAAAGGCGATTAAATCCTTTCAAGCCGCCCTTCAAGTCAGAACCCGTGACGCCTTTCCTAGCGACTGGGCAGGTACGCAAAATAATCTGGGGAATGCCTACTATTACCGAATCCGGGGAGAGAGGGCAGAGAATATCGAATGTGCGATCGTTTCCTATCAAGCCGCCCTGGAAGTCTACACCCGTGACGCCTTTCCCAGCGACTGGGCAATGACCCAAAATAATCTGGGGAATGCCTACTGGAACAGAATCCGGGGAGAGAGGGCAGAGAATATAGAACTAGCCATCGCATCCTATCAAGCCGCCCTTCAAGTCAGAACCCGTGACGCCTTTCCTAGCCAATGGGCAATGACGCAAAATAATCTGGGAAATGCCTACTCTGAAAGAATCCGGGGAGAGAGGGATGAGAATATAGAAACTGCGATCGCATTCTATCAAGCCGCCCTTCAAATCTACACCCGTGACGCCTTTCCTAGCCAATGGGCAATGACGCAAAATAATCTGGGAAATGCCTACTCTGAAAGAATCCGGGGAGAGAGGGCACAGAATATAGAAACTGCGATCGCATTCTATCAAGCCGCCCTTCAAATCTACACCCGTGACGCCTTTCCTCGCCAATGGGCAGCCACGCAAAATAATCTGGGTACTGCCTACTGGAACAGAATCCGGGGAGAGAGGGCACAGAATATAGAAACTGCGATCGCATCCTATCAAGCCGCCCTTCAAGTCAGAACCCGTGACGCCTTTCCCAGCGACTGGGCAGCCACGCAAAATAATCTGGGGAATGCCTACAGAGACAGAATCCGGGGAGAGAGGGCACAGAATATAGAACTAGCCATCGCATCCTATCAAGCCGCCCTTCAAGTCAGAACCCGTGACGCCTTTCCCAGCGACTGGGCAGCCACGCAAAATAATCTGGGGAATGCCTACAGAGACAGAATCCGGGGAGAGAAGGCAGAGAATATAGAAAATGCGATCGCATCCTATCAAGCCGCCCTGGAAATCAGAACCCGTGACGCCTTTCCTAGCCAATGGGCAATGACGCAAAATAATCTGGGGAATGCCTACAGAGACGCCCGACAATTGGACAACGCCTATCATGCCTTTGCCACAGCGATTGATACCGTTGAATTCCAGAGAGTCGAGATTAGTTTAGGTACGGCTAATGATGCTGATAAACAGAAACTAGCGGAATATTTCAATAGAATCTATCGCAATATAATCGAAGTCTGTCTAGAATTAGCCGACAATACCCAAGCCTGGGAATACATCGAACGCAGCAAAACCCGTAACCTGATCGAACTCCTCACCAGCCGCAGCCTTTACCCCGATGGCGAAATTCCCACCCAGATCAAAAGCCAATTGCAACAGTTACAGCAAGAGATTCTCATTGAACAGCGACGCCTAAATCAGTTACAGGCGGCTGGGGAACAAAAGTTATCGGCAAAATCGATAACTGTAGAAGAGATAGACTACAGCCATATCAACCAACTACGCCAGCGCTATAACGAACTTTATCCTTATAAACCCCTTAAGTTTGACCAACTCTCTACACTGATTGATCAGAATACGGCAATTATTGAATGGTATATTTTCGATGATTGCTTCCGCGCTGTGATTATTAATGACCTAACCCCCCAGCCCCCTTCCCTGCAAGGGAAGGGGGAGAATTTAAGGAATAACGAGAATGTAGGGAATAATGAGAATGTAGGGAATAATAATAAGAATTCAAAGCCTCTCTCCTCGCAGGAGAGAGGTTTGGAGAGAGGTTTCCCCTGCATCTGGACATCCACCCCCGAAGACTTAACTAACCTAGAAACCTGGGCTAACGACTATCTCCAAGCCTACTACGCCCCCAGACTCGCCGAAACCGACGCCGAAACAGAACAACTCCAACAAAACTGGCAAACCTCACTCCCCTCACGCCTCAACCAGCTAGCCGAAATACTCCATATTAACGATATCCTCACCCACATCCCCGAAACCTGCACCCAATTAATCCTGATTCCCCATCGTTATCTTCACCTGTTCCCCTTCCACGCCTTAGACTTATTCTCTCGCTTTCCCAAAGGCATCCGCTATATACCCAGTTGCCAACTCCTGCACCAATTACAGGAACGACAACGCCCTCACTTTCAACACCTGTTTGCTATTCAAACTCCCACACCTGATTTATACGAAAAAGACTTAGGCGCAGTATCTGCCATCACCAGACAATTTCCCCAGATTGATAGCCTCAAAAAAGACAAAGCTACTAAATCCGCCCTCCTCTCCTCTGGGGAAACTCTCGACGCTGCCAACTGTCTCCTCTTCTTCTGTCACGGCTATTTTCGTTCGGATTCTGTTTTGGATTCCGGCTTACAGTTAACAGATGGATTCCTCACCCTAGAAAATATCATTGCTGATTTTAGCCTGAGTAATTGTCGCCTCGTCACCCTTTCCGCCTGCGAAACAGGCATACCGGAAATTAAACCCAGCGATGAATATATCAGCTTACCCTACGGTTTCCTGTTAGCGGGTAGCACCAACGTTGTCAGTAGCCTTTGGGCAGTCAGCGCTGCGGCTACAGCATTATTAATGGTGAAACTGTATCAGGAACTCCAGCAACACGAGAACATCGCCCTCGCCCTGAATACCGCCCAATGCTGGCTCAGAGATAGCACCGTGCAGGATTTTCGCGCATGGCTACCCCACTCCCGACTCAATCGGATTTGGCGGATAAAATTGGATCAGTACTTCCACGCAATCGAAACTGAAAAGGGAGTCACAGAAAAACCGTTTGAATCTCCCTATTATTGGGCGGCTTTTTGTGCTGTTGGCAAAGGAGTTTAAATTATGTCTGATTATGAAAATAGCATCTCAGCTTTTTGTCAAGTATTAGACGATAAATCTGACTTACTTTCAACCCAAGACTGGGCTGACTTACATCAACGGATGATTAATCTATCAGATGATACAGAGGAAATCATTGAGGAAATTGACCAATGGTTAGAGTCTCATCCTGAGATATCAACCGCTTACGATGAGCAGTTGCGAAAAGCATCAACCGATTCTTCTGTCAACTTGAACAACGGTCTAGGAGTCGCTAATAGCAAATCTCCCACACCAGCGAATCAACAAAGCCCAGCGGCGAAGGACATGATTATTAATCATATTCTCAGACATTCACCCCCATCCACACCCCAGACAAACCCACCTAATACTCAAGGTTCCAATTAAGCGATAGGGATTGGCGGTTCGACTCAAGCTGATAGAACGGAGAATGCAGCGAGAAGCTAATAATAAATGATTAATTTGAAGCAACAAGCTATCTTTTTCCCCCTCTTGCTCCCCTCTCCCCGGCGTGGGAGAGGGGCTGGGGGAGAGGGGCGATATCTTCAGCTAAACAGGGCACGGCATTGCCCATTGGTGTCAACTTAAGCTAGAAAAGCAATGCTGGCAAGCTTTTAAGCTGTGTCTGTCTATTCCTCAACATTTTCCCCCTCATCCCCTAACCCCTTCTCCCACCAGGGGAGAAGGGGAACCGGATTCTCTGGCTCCCCTCTTGCTCCCCTCTCCCGTGCCAAAAAAGCGAAGCCTCCTCTGTCATCCCCTCTCTTGCTCCCCTCTCCCGTGCCAAAAAAGCGAAGCCTCCTTTGTCATCCCCTCTCTTGCTCCCCTCTCCCCGGAGTGGGAGAGGGGCTGGGGGAGAGGGGCGATATCTTCAGCTAAACAGGGCACGGCAATGCCGTACCCCTACAGATATTCTGTATTATAGGCTAATAAAAATCGCGGCAATTTCCATCAACAAATGACATAAGACATAAGACCAATAACTAATCAATGAAAAACGTCAGCCTCACCCTCTACGCCTTCCACCTGCGTCAAACCCTCACCGACGCCCCCGATCGCGTGGCAGATGATGCGGCTTTATTATGGGATAATCTGACTAATCTGGGACATTTCCCTGGACTGACTACCCTCAAATCCCAACTCATCTGCTACACCAACACCGAATACACCCCCCAAAACGAACCCGGACAAAAAACTTACTGGCTTACCCACGCCCAAAAAGATATCGACTTAGGCGCTATCTCCACCGCCGATGGCTTCAAAATCACCGCCAATCTGCAACCCTTTCGCCTGAATGACACCTACGCCATTGATCTCACTCTCACTCCCGACTCTCCCCACCTCGACATCACCCTCCCCCAACTGCAACACTTCCGCCCCCAATCCCTCCTCCCCAACACCATCCAAGCCTCCCTCGGACAAACCCTGTGGTTATACGCCGAAGTAGACGCCCAAACCGACTGCGCCACCCTCGCTGAACAATGTGCCACCGCCCTCCTCGCCAACACTCCCCTCAATCCCAGCTTCCAGAATCAAGACAGCCTCTTCGGGAGTCACCTCTTCCACTACCTCGCCACCCAACCCAGCCAACCCGATAACCCCGCCCAACAATGTCATATCCTCATCTCTCTCAACACCAACCACTCTCCCACTGTTGAACTGTTGGGAAAAGGCTATGATGAACTCCTGCAACTCCTCTGTTGCCATCACAAACTCCGCTACATCTATCACCAATCCCGCCAACGCTACCCCGACGCCCGACACCTCTACAGCCAGTTAGAACAACAAATCCAAACCTTACCCAACCTCACCACCGACAAACAAACCCGCCTCGACGCCCTAAAAAACCTGCTCAACCAAATCCCCCACACCGCCCTCGACTACGCCCGATGCTTGCGTGACTTACGCGCCCATCATACAGCGATGGAAACCAATCTCACCAACTTTGACACCAAGCAACAGAAACTTGCCCAATTTGGCGATATCCCCCAATTCTGGGGCAAATTCCTCAAAGAAAGCCATGTCTGGAAACAGCAAATCCAAACCGACATCAATTATCTATCACCCGGACAAGACTTATTCGGACAAATGCTAGAAACCGTGCGAGGCATCGTAGACTTAGATCAAGCAGAACGCGATACGTTCTGAAGGAACAGGCTTCGCCAACGCGCTTTAGACCAGAAGCTGCAAAACCTAGAACTCTGGATAGCCGTGGTGGGAACCGGATTAGCGGTAAGTGGGATATCCTCCCAAGTTGATTCCCAACCCATCCAAACCGTGATCCAGAATCAAACCAACTCCGATATACCGATTTGTCCCAGTGCAGGTGTGGTGAAATGTACCACCTACAATGGTTTGAACGTCCTGATTCATATTATCATTGCGGTTGCGATCGCACTTCCCATCGGTTTAATCATTCGATCGATTCGACATCGATAAGTTCCCCAAAACTGTAGGGGCGCAATGCTTGCGCCCTTAATCCAAATGTCACGCTCCTGGTATGCTGGCGTTGCACAGCCCACCCTACGGTATATCAAAGGTTTTGGCGATCTCACAATGCTTATCGAGCGTGCCATTCCCCTTACAGCGCTTTGCACTCTCTATAAAGTACAGTCGATCAAAGTCCCCCTTTTTAAGGGGGATTTAGGGGGATTGACAATGTACCGCAAGAGAGAGCAAACTGCTGTAATCCAATATTGCCTCAGACTCTTTATCTTAAATTAATACAATTCATATTTCAGAAACGTGCAAGGAATCGACCCGTTATACACCGGAATTCGGCGCGATGCTTTCAATCCGACTCGTTTTGCCAACTGCTTATTCCCAGTTAAAATAAATGCCGTCCAGCCTTTAAACCGTTGTTTAAAAATATCACCGAGTAACTTATATAAGTCTCCCAATTCCTGAACATTGCCTAACCGTTCTCCGTAAGGCGGATTACAGATAATTATGCCGCTACCTGCTGGAGGTTCGAGTTGGGTAAGGTCTTTTTGAACAAAATTAATCGGGTCAAAAATGCCACAATCCTGGGCATTACTCCGGGCTTGGCTGAGGATATCCGCCGCGCGATCGCATCCGATAATGGGTGCAGCCAATTCCTTGTGTTGACAGGCTTTTGCCTCATTGAGCAGGTGTTGCCAAAGGGTAGGATTAAAGTCTAACCACCGCTCAAATCCAAACTGTTCTCGAAACAATCCCGGCGCAATATTTAAACTGATTAAACTAGCTTCTAAAGGTATCGTTCCCGAACCACACATGGGGTCTAATAACGGTAACTGGGGATGCCATTCTGCTAATTCTAACAAAGCAGCCGCCAAGGTTTCTTTCAGAGGCGCAAGTCCCATAGCAGAGCGATATCCGCGTCGATGTAAACTGGTTCCTGAACTATCTAAACTGAGAATACATCGATTTTGATGAAGATGAACATTAACTAACAAGTCAGGCTTGTCTATATTAACACTCGACCGCTTCCCAAACTGACTGCGTTGTTGATCAACGATCGCATTCTTGACTTGCAGGGCGGTAAAATGGCTATGATTAAGCTGTTTCGTCTTTCCAGTTGCATTCACAGCCAAGGTTTGCTGGGGTTTCAGGTATTGCGCCCAGGGGATAGTTTGTACTCCCTGATAAAGCTGTTTCGCATTCGCACAAGGAAATTCGGCTAAAACAACCAGTACCCGAAAAATCGTTCTCGCCCAGAGATTCACCCGATACATTAACGCCGTATCCCCCTGAAAATGCACCCCCGTAAAATCCGGATGCACCTCCTGCGCCCCTAGGCGTTCAAGTTCTTGCGCCGCAATGGGTTCTAATCCACGGGCGACTGTGGCAAAGTAATGGTTCACGTTTTATGCAGGTGGGGATTGTCATTGGTCATTGGTCATTGTAGGTACGAAGCGTGTCAGAAGCGCTAAAGCGCTTACTACAAACTTTCAATTCAGTGTCATTCTAATTAAAATAGGCTTTATAAAAGCTCCTTTAACAAGGTTTCAGTTAACAACGAGTCAGTGAATGAACCAGATTCATCAGAATCATCAAATAACTGGGTCATGTAGTCAAAGTTTCCTTCACCGACATTTTTTCGCAAGATGTTGATAATCGTTTCTGGGTTATCGTAGGGACCACTAATATAAAAGGGTTTACCATTGCGACCCATTTGAATTTTGGGTTGACCACTCCACTTGCCTAAATGAAATCGCGATTGCTGAAAATCTTGATGGGGTTTAAAGCCTAATTGGTCAGCATACTCTACTGCACTATAAACTAAGGATTGGGCTTGTTCAAGGGTAATTTTTTGAGAACCTTCGGGAAAGCCTTGATAGGCGTAGTCTAGCATCTGTTTATATTCAACTGAATTCAGTTGACGCGGACCCATGGTATCTTTGACGCCGAGACACCATACATCTAGTAGGTAAGTACAAACGGTGAATCGGTCATACTTGGCTTTGCGGGTAATACAGACTAAGGCTAACCCTCGGTCAATATTTGCCTCGGTTTCTTCGATTGGATCAGGGTTTTCGTGGAGATAATAGTCCGCACAGTTGGCGTTGACAAAGCATTCGACAACGGGATCTAGTTCTCCCGATGCGACACGGGCAAGTGTTTTTTCCTCCGCCTGTTCTTTGATATAGGTGGTAACTTCAGCCGCCCGTAATCCTAACTTGCGAGCAATTTGTTTCGGGGTTAAGTTGCGGGCGCGTAGTTCGGTGATTTCTTGTTTTTGTTCGGGTGTCATTGTTTTGTCATTGGTTATTGATCATACTCGAAGAGCGCAAGCTATGTCCTTTGTAAGGGGTTAAGGACTTACCAAGCAACAGTTAGTAGATTTTCGATGTCCTGAAAGTGACGATCGCGTGTTGCTAATGTCAAGTTATATTGGAGAGTAAGTGCGGCAATCCAAATATCGTTTTCAGGCAAAGGACGCCCTTTAAGACGTAACTTGTTTTTGACCTCCCCGTAGTAACGAGCCGTTTGTGTATCACATCCAAGGACAGTACTGTTGGCGATTAATTCATTAATCCGTTCTAAATTGTCTTTTTGCCGTCCTGATTTCTTAGCACCATAATACAACTCGCCAACGGCGATACTGGGAATGAAGACTTCATCAGCTTGGATCAGCTTGTTTCTCACGGCTACGTTATCAGCAAAGAGCGCAATGATGATGTTAGTGTCTAATAAGTATCTACCACTCATCAAGGTCAACCTGCTCACAATCTTGTTCTATTGCTTGGCGCATCAACTGAACATCATCGGGTGGAATTGAACCTGCAAAACGTAGTAATTGTCGCCCAGGGACGCCTTGAATTGTTGAACCGGAAATAGTGCGTGCAAATTCCAGCACTCGCCACTGCAAGTCTTGAGGCATAGTTTTCAGTTGTTCAATTAGCTTGTCCAGAATAGGTGTATCCATCTGTTCGGGTGTCATTTTTTTGTCCTTAGTCATTCGTCATTCGTCATTCGTCATTCGTCGTTCTTCTGCTTGAATTATCATTTGATTTAATGTCTCAATCGTTTATTGTTCAATCAACCTCCAGAATCGATCATCTTCTGCGATCGCGTCAAAGTCCAAATCCGTTCTGGCTTCCTGACGATACGCCGGATTCAGGGCGATCGCTTTCTCTAAGTTGTCGATACTGAAGTGAGCCTGACGTTGGTGAGCATAGCCGATGGCTTTCTGATAAAAAGCTGGAGCATAATCGGGTTGAATGGCTAATGCCTGATCATAGCTCTCTAAGGCTTCCTGCTCTCGTTTCAACTTGAGTAACATATTACCTTTATAGGTCCACGCTTTATGAGACTCCGGTTTCAGTTCGATCGCCTTCTCAAACGAGGTTACCGCCTCTTCATACCGTTCCAATACCGCCAAGGCTAACCCGCGATTAAACCAGGCTATGCCATCATCGGGTTGCACTTGCACGGCTTTGTCAAAGGAATTATACGCTTCTTCATGTTGTTGGAGTGCGCCGAGTACCACGCCGCGATTCACCCAGGCTTCATGGTAATCGGGTTTGATTTCCAACGCCTGCTCAAAGGAGGCGATCGCATCCTCCCGGCGTTTCAATCTCCCTAGCATCATTCCCCGATTTAGCCATGCTTTGTAATCATCAGGCTGGATTTGAATCACCTTATTAAACGCGACTAACGCCCCTTCATAGCGCTGTAATTCTCGCAAGGCTAATCCGCGATAGTACCAGGTATCCGGGGCTTCTGGGGCGAGTTCTAGCCCCCGATCCAAGGATGCGATCGCGTCTTGATAGCGTTGTAATTCCCACAAGGCGACACCGCGCTGATGCCATAGATTCGCGTTATCGGGTTGTAGTTCTAAGGCTTGATCATATCGTGCGATCGCCTCTTCATAGTCACCTTGGGCAAATAAATTATCCCCCTGATTAATATAATCCTTAACATTCAAGAAAAACTCTGGATGATTCTGATTCAATCGTTCCAGTTGTTCCGTCAGGGGTTGGATTTGTTGCAGGACATCAGATAAGGCGGATTCGGCAATTTCTGTTGGCGTAATCTCTGCCAACTTTTGCAGGATTTCCTCTTTTTGTCCTTTAGCATCAGATTGGATATCTGTCAACTCATCGGTTAACATAGACTCCAGTTTTTCCAGGCTTTGAAATGCCTGATCTTTGCGCTCTTGAATCGCCGACTGGAATTGGGAAAATTGGCTGGTAAACTCGCTTTGGATTTGACTCAAGCGTTGCAGGGTTTGGTCGCGGTTTTCTTGTACCCCTGATTGAGTTGTTGAAAGCTGACTGGTTACCTCCTGTTCCAATTTTTTCAAATTGCCCAAGGTTTGATCAATCTCTCCTTGAATTTGCGATTGAGATTGTTCCAGTTGGCGCATCACCTCTTGGCGTAACCGTTCCACATCCTCAAACGCTGTCGCTTGCTGCTGTTGCGCTCGTTGTTCGGCTTGGGTTTTAATCTCCGTCAATTGCGGTGAGAACTCTGAGGCGAGGCGTTGCAGATTCTCTAGAATACTCTCCCGTTCTTGTTTCGTCGTGGTTTGCAGTTGGGTTAATTGCTGTTTAAACTCCGTTTCCGCCTGTTGCAAATTCTGTAAAATCGTCGCTTTTTGAGCATCCAGTGACCCTTTCACTTGGTCAAGCTGGGGCGTAAACTCCTTCTGGAGTTTTTCTAAGTTCTGGAGAATCCTATCCCGTTGTTTTTGTGCCTCGTTTTGCAATTGGGTTAATTGCTTACCAAACTCGGTTTCTGTTTTTTGCAAGCGCTGGATAATTGCTGCTTTTTCCGTTTCAGTCGCCTGTTTCAGTTTCGAGAGTTCTGGGGCAAATTCACTACTCAGTTGTTCTAAACTCTGGAGAATTGCATCCCGTTGGCTTTGGGCTTGGTTAAACAGTTCCGCCAGTTGATTACTAAACGCGGTTTCTGAGTTTTTCAGGTTTTCCACCACCCGATCTTTTTCGGTGTGGGTATCCTGTTGCAATTTCGCCAGTTCCGGGGTAAATTGGGCGCTTAATTGTTTCAGGTTCTCCAGGGTATCCGTTTGTTCCGATTCCACCTGAGAACGCAGTTGGGATAAATGATCAGAAAACTCGTTATCAACTTGGGCAAGGGCTTTTTGGGCGTCTTTAATATGGGTATTTAAATCCCGCAGTGCTTGTTGTTGGGAGTCCGAGAGTTCACTCAGAAGCTGGGATGACTCCTTCTGCTTCATGCCAATATCTTCATAGAAGTCATCGGCTTCTCGATTCAAATCATTGGCTAAATCTTCGGTACGTTCCAGAATCGCTTGTACCTGTTGATTCGCCTGATTAATCTTCCCTTCCAAGTCGGTTAATTCATTCAGATGCGCCCGCACCAAATCCGCCACCTCACGAATTACCGCCCGTCGCAACAGGAATAAGCCAACAATCGCCGCAATTAACAGCAGCGCTAAGACAGCCAGGAGGACATTAAACAGGGTGGTGGTGCGACTAAAGGCGCGATTAGCTTCCGCCTGCACCTGTTCTTGGATACGCTGTTCCTCCCGCAACTGTTCCAACTCTTCTTCCTCAGAATCAGACAGCGCTTGAGATACTAGCGCATCTTGGGCGATGGATTGAGGCTGGATAACGCCAACAGACAATAGGATAGTCGAAAAGACGACCGTACTTAACGATAGGAATGCCAAAGTTACCGAATTTATGCGCTTCATCAGAACGTCCTTTGCCTATTGCTCTCCCGTTGCCATCTGATTTCTAACCTTACCTCAAAATCAATATCACTGACTCAAGCTAGTGGCGTGGCACAGCTAAAATGGTGGAATAGATTTGACCATTGAATCGGGCGCACGTCGGTGCTACCCTACATTTCCGGGCGTAATTCTAATTCAATTCACCCAATGACTTCACTCCCTCCCAACCGCGCTACCACCCTGAAAGCAGCTTTTCGGGCTTGTGATGTGGGTCCCCTGCTGGGTCCAGATGTGGAACGATATTATGTGGATTTGTCAGCAGTACGGAATACGGAAGCGATTGAAGGCGTTAGCGCCCGTTTAGACTTTCTTGAACCTGCTGAATTTAGCTCAATTTTATTTACCGGACATCGGGGATGTGGTAAGAGTACCGAACTGCGACGGATTCAGCACCGATGGGACGCGGAATATCGGGTGATTTATTTAGAAGCGGATGCTGAATTGGATATTAATGATGCCGACTATACGGATTTATACCTGATCATTACTAAAAAGGTGGCTGATGAACTCTATAAATTAGGGGCAAAGTTTGATACGCAATTGCTGCATAATTTTGAGTCTTGGTTTAAGCAAATCACCAAAGAAACTGAGGAAACGGTGGAGAAATCCGTGAGTGTCAGTGCTACAGCGGAAGCAGGTTATGAAATCCCGTTTATTTCTAAGCTATTGGCAAAGCTACAAGCGCAAATAAAAGGGGCGGATAAGCAGAAAAAGACGATTCGCCAAACCTTGCAAAAAGATATTGGTCGCTTACAAGCGGATATTAATCTGTTGTTGGATGATGCTTTTGTCAAGCTCTGGAATTATATTAATCCTGTTTTGAAGCACAGTAATGCATTTAAAGATGCCCTTAAACTCGCTCAAGCCAAGTATAGCACTCCCTAAAGAGATGTCAGAACGAGATGAACGAGATGTTTTTATTGACCGGAATCAGCAGTCCTTGGCTGAACTGGTAACGTTTGTAGATTTTGTGGATAAGAAATTAACCATTGGCTTTGTTGAGGTTAATTTTGCTAAAGATAGAGAGTGTTTAATTGAGATTATCACGACTCATCCTCAATGTCAGGATATTCAGTTTGAGGTTTTGAACTTATCTGATCCCAATTTGCGGTTTGTGCGGGATGTGATTGTTGAGGAATTAAATAAAATCCCAAGAGATGAGACTAAAAAATTAGTTCTAATTATTATTGGTCTAGAGAAATCAATTGGTATGTCGGGGGACTATCCGCCCGTACTGCAAGACCTTAATTTCGTGCGCGATGCCTTTACCGCTAGTGTACCTCATCCTCTTTTGTTCGTTTTACCCGATTATGCGATAACTCGACTGGCGAAATATGCCCCGGATTTTTGGGCGTGGGGGAGAAAAGTGTTTCATTTTGAAACGGGACAATTAACCAGAGATGAGGCGATCCAGCAAACTATAGGTTCAGATAGAATGCTGGGAAGTTTGGAATTATCGGAAAAGTAAGAACGAATTGATTTACTCCAGCGTTTGTTAATGGAATATTCCCCTTCAGGTTATTCAGACACAGGCGCAAATCTTAAAACACGCATTAATATTTTGATTCAGTTAGGACAAGCCTATTCTAGTCAGGGAGAGGTTGCCAAAGCTAGGGAACATTTGGAACAAGCCTTAGAATTAGCAAATGATCATGATAATTTAGCAACCCTCAAGGCAAATAGCTGGCATGAATTAGGAATAATTAAGCTTAATCAGGGAAGATTTCAGGATGCGATCGCTCTTTTTCAGAAATCGTTAGAAATTCAACGGCGTCTAGGCGATGTCCAAGCAGAAGCCGTAACATTGAATGGTTTAGCAAATATTTACATCCAACAGGGTAAAATAGAAAAAGCGATCGCTCTTTTTAAACAATCGTTAGAACTCCAACGGCGAGTTGGTAACGTACAAGGAGAAGCCGCGACATTAAACAATTTGGCAGCCATCGATGTCCAACAAGGTAAAATAAAAAGAGCGATCGCTCTTTTTCAGCAATCGTTAGAAATTCAACGGCGTCTAGGCGATGTCCAAGGAGAAGCCGCAACATTAAGCAATTTAGCAGGTACTTATGTTTATACAGAGGAAATAGAAGAAGCGATCGCTCTTTTTCAGCGATCGTTAGAACTCCAACAGCGTATAGGCAATGTCAAAGGAGAAGCGGCGATATTACACCAACTGGCGTATATCCACGCCCATCAGGGAGACATCGATACAGCAATCACCCTTTATCAAAAATCCTTAAACCTTACACAGCGCATAGGTGATGTGCAAGGTGAAGCAGCAACATTAAACAATCTGGCATTTATCTATGCCCAACAGGAAGAAGTCGAAGAAGCCATCACCCTTTTACAGCAATCTTTAGACTTAACTCAACGCATTGGTGATGTTCAAAATCAAGCCACAACCTTAGCCATGCTAGGACAACTACTAGCCGATAAAAAAGGAGAAATTGAAACCGCCCTCAACTACTTACAGCAAGCCCTAGATATCTTGCAGCGCCTGCAATCTCCTGACGCTGAAACAGTCTCTAGAATTCTGGATAGAGTAAGGCGTGATAGTTATCCTGTGGTGGGCAAGAACAACAAACGAGAATAAAAGCTTCAATGTTTATAAGACTTGCCCACCCTACATAAAAATCCGAGTCTATAAAAATTTTGTCTAAATCCTCTAACGTCCTCTGCGTACCTCTGCGTTAACCTCTGCGTACCTCTGCGTTAAAAAAAATAACTCCGATACCCAAACATATAATATAACCCCAAATCAAACTACAAAACCTGCCGATATCGCCGCGAACGATCACTCCTACCATATAAACGACGCCATTGTTGAGAACTACGAATCGCTATCCACAACAACAACAGGGCAATCAATCCACCTTGTTGAGGTGCATCAAAGGCAAAAATAACCAACGCCACACATAAAACATCTTGACAAAAAACCACCCATAACGGTAAACCACGTAAGCGGAAAAACCAGCCAACTTGTACCAATTGCAGGACAAAAGCCAATAACCCACTAACTATCCCAGCAATCCAAATAATTTCCACAGGGGCGTTAACAAACTGGGCGACAGCAATACCCATAATCGCGCCAACCCCAGGACTAAACAAGAGTTGGACAACTTGCAAGATGCGCTGTCCCAGCAACTTCTTTGAGGCAAATAATTCAAATAACGAGAAGGTGGTCAAAATACCGACTAAAACTGAGGGATGAATGCGAGACAGCAGGGGAATTTCATTCCAGAGGTTATCGCTTTGCAACAAGCCAATCACCAATAAAGGCAAAGCAATCCTCATTCCTACTGCTGCTGCTACCGAAAGTACGGCTAGGAGTTCAATCATTGTTATCTGATGCCTGAAAGAGAAATCAATTGGTTATACCCCTGTCCTCAGTTTAACGTTTGTAGACAATCCCACATCCTTTGATGCCCTTTCTCCGATAGGATGAAAACTGACCTAAAAACGTAAGCCACCTATGCCAACGGCAGCCTTTTTTCAAGGAATTCTGGGCGCGTCTAGTTTAGCCTTGGGCGCATCAGTGGGAGTCTTTTGGCAACCGAGTCGCCACTTATCTGCGACGATTATGGCATTTGGCAGTGGTACACTACTGTCTGCGATCGCGTTTGAAATCACGATTCCGGTCTATCGTCACAGTGGCTTTGTCCCCCTGTTAATTGGGTTTATGGCAGGAGGGATGTTATTTACCGGACTGACATCCTATATTGACCAACATGGCGGATTCTTGCGTAAACCAGCATCCAGTCGCCGCTACCTGGTTGAACATGGTGCTGATCAGGTGACGGATATCCTTAATCGCATCGCCCATATTGAGGTGATGCAAAACCTACCACCGAAGGAACGGCAGAGAGTTGCCCTGTTTCTCAATCCCATTCACGCCAACCCTGGAGACGTACTCTGTGAAGACGGAACCCCTGGTGACTATTTCTATATGATTGTTGACGGTGAAGCCGAAGTCCGCAAGGGTAGAAAAGTTCTCGGTACGATGGGACCTGGAGAAGTTTTTGGTGAGATGGCACTCCTGACTGGAGAACCGCGATCTGCCACCGTGGTTGCTCGCACCCAAATGGAATTGTATCAGTTACACCAGGAACATTTCAACACCATGCTAACCTGGTCGCCCCATCTGGCTTGGTCACTGAGTCGCGCCTTAGCCCGACGACTGCAAGTCGCTACGGAATCACGCATGGTTGTGGAACATCGTTTAGATCGGTGGCGACAGCAGGTTATGGATCAAGTTGAACTGGATCTGTTACTCCGGGACGATCAAATGACCCTAGAAAATTTAGTGAAACAGTCTACATCGTTTGCTATTCTGGTGGGTACATTAATTGATAATATCCCAGAAGCGGCGGTAATTGGCATGAATTCCGGCAATAGCGATTTGGGCTGGTCTTTTTTATTGGCGGTATTTATTTCTAATTTTCCCGAAGCCTTATCCAGCGCCACAGGAATGAAACAAGCGGGAACGAAAACGAGTCAGATTTTAGGATTATGGATAGGTGTGGTGATTCTCAGCGGTTTATGTGCCATTGGGGGTTATTTTTTACAAAATAATACATCTGAGGTCGTTGTCGCGATCGCACAGGCTATTTCGGGCGGCGCAATCTTAGCCATGGTTGCTAGTACAATGATGCCGGAAGCTTATGAATTGGGAGGCAGTTCCGTGGTTTTCTCCACAATTTTAGGATTCCTGATTGGGTTTTTTATCTCATCAGGTCATTTAGTATAAGTAGGTGGGGACAATTAAAGTTAACGGTGGTGATCGTCATTCGTCATTCGTCATTTGTCATTCGTCATTCGTAAGGGTTTGAGGTTTATTTACATAACTTAATATGAATGCCACTGACTTTAGAGTTTGTAGTAAGCGCTTTAGCGCTTCTGGCACTAAAGTGCCTACTACGAACCCAGCTTAAGTCAGTGCCATTAAACTTACTATAGATAGCTTTATTGACACCGACCTACTTAGAATACTGTTAGTCAATTGAGCGATCGCATGATTACCCCTGCTTACCCAGATCTGCCAATACCTCAGCGGTTTGTGAGGGTGTCACCAATGTATTGGCGCAAAGAATACCCGAACCCGCCACGGCTGGAACACCTATTCCTGGCATTGTACTATCCCCCACCCGATACAATCCTGGAATCGGTGTGTGACAACTGGGAAACATAGCTTTACCAGCCGGAATCCCAGGACCATAGGTGCCTTGATAGCGACGTAAATAATAGGAATGAGTCAGTGGCGTACCAATCAGTTCTAAAGTAATCCGTTCTCGAATATCCGGAATAACCCGTTCTAACGCCCGGAATAAAGATTGCGATCGCGCTTTTTTCTTCTCCTTATATCTATCATCCCGTTGCCAACCCTGGTAAGGTTCTAAGGTATAGGCATGAATTACATGATGATCCGTTGGGGCGAGATTAGCATCCCATACCGAAGGAATGGAAATCATGCAAGTATTACCCGGTTCGGTAATATCTCGATTGCCATCGTGAACCACAACATGATGTCCCGTCAACCCGTCTAACCCCTCCGCCCGAATCCCTAAATGTAGGTGCATGAAACTCTCGACGGCTGGGGTGTCTAGAGACTGTTTCCGATACGCTTTGGGTAAATCTTCTGGGCGCAATAACTGACTGTAAGTATCCCAAATTGTGGCATTAGAAATCACCACCGGGGCGTTTACCACCTCTCCCCGTTGCAACTGTACCCCAACGGCTTTCCCCCCTTGGACTACAATTTGGTCAACATGGGCATTTAGGCGCAACTCACCCCCCCAGCGTTCTAGCCCGCGCACCAACGCCTCCACAATCGCCCGACTTCCCCCTACTGGGTACTCCACACCCGCACGGGAACGTTCCCCTAACATAAAAGCTACCTCAGGCGCGATCGTTCCCTGTGCTTTTAATCCCGATAACAGAAAGCATTCCACATCAATCAGCCGCCGCACCCAGGGATCACGCACGGTTTCATCCATCACTTTACCCACAGAATTCTGGACAAGTCCCAGATGGGGCAGTAATTTTAAGAGTGAGGGTAAATAACGTCCCACTAAAACTGGAATCACTTGCCAATCGGATCGTAAAGCAATTGTGGGAATCTCTCGCAACCCTTCATAGAGAGAAAGCAGGCGTTTTTCAAATTGTGCTAATTCTTTCGCGCCTTGAGGTGTAATCTCGGCTACAGCTTCTCGATACCGTTGGGCGTCACTGTACACAGGTAACGTGGCGTCCGGAAAATGGTAATGTCCTAAGGGGTCATAAGGAACCGTTTGTAACGACTCGCCCAGAACATCCAAAACTTGCCGTAATGGGTTAAGACTGGGGCGTTGCTGACTTAATCCACAATAAAACGAAGGACCCGAATCAAACTCAAACCCCTGTCTGTGGAAACTATGCGCCGCACCGCCGGGAATAGCATGGCTTTCACAGACTAGCACCCGTTTGCCATAACGGGCGAGTAAAGCACCCGCTGTCAATCCACCAATTCCGCTACCAATAACAATGACATCCAGGCTCATAAGTTTAGGCGATTACACAACCGTGAGGGCATTCTCTAACACAGGATATAGGTGCTGCTGTAGTTTAGCCTCATTTCCAGGATAGGCTGGAAGCGCTTCAATTTCTCCTCCGGAATATGACTGGTAGGAACCCGGGTAAAGAATCGCCGCATATTACACAACTTTATTCCCCGTTCTATCGTGGATGGTGTCATGATAGGTATGCATTTTTGGGTTTTCCGTATACACTTAGACTACATGAAATAAGTCTTAAGAGATCGCAAAATGCCAAGTCAAAATATAGATTCAATCAAAACTATCTTCCAAAGCCGTCTAACAACTCTCGAACACCTCCTAAAGTCAGCTCAGACTCATTTCAGTGATAGTGAGTCGTTTCTTCAGAAGCGTATTGCGACTGATATGCTTCCCTTCGGTACACAGGTTGCTTTCACCTGCAATCAACCACGCAACTTTGCTTTATGGTGTAACGGCAAACCGATGGATAATCTAGATCCAGAAGTCACATTTCTTGCACAAGCATACGAACACATAGCGAATACCAAGGGACTTCTTTTGGGCATTAACGTCGAAGATGAAAAGCTAAGTGAGTTGATATGCATCGATCTCGGTCAGGATCTTTACATCGAAATGTCTGGTCGCGCCTATGTGAACGACTTTCTAATTCCAAACTTCTACTTCCATCTGGTTACGGCTTACGACATTCTTCGCATGGCTGGTGTACCCATTGGCAAACGGGATTACATGATGCACTTAGTTCCATTTCTCAAGAAGGCGTGAAGCCTAACTATTCAAATGCAGCGGGCGATCGCGCCGTAATCTCTGAGTCCCTGTAACCGTTACCCGCTCTAGGTTGCTGACGCCTGACATCTGTACCAATGCGATCGATTCCGTGAATTGCTCAGTAACACCTGTGACAAAACCTCCGTCTGGATTGCCATCACCGTTGAAAGCCAACTTAGCGCCAGAGAACAATTTGCCAGGATCTACGCCTTCGAGAGTGTACTCGACTAGCACATCAATGAGAGATGTGTTAATAGCTGAGAAAAGGAAAGAAAGAATGAGCCTTCAGTTATCGATTCCTGACTCCGTACTCCGTGCAATTCGCTTACCTGAACAAAGGATTGAGCAAGAATTATTATGTAAATTTGCGGTTGCCCTTTATACTGAAAAACTCCTATCCTTCGCTAAGGCTAGAGAACTCGCCCAGATTGATAAGTATGAATTTGGTCAGTTACTGGCTCAAAGGCAAGTCTTGCGTCACTACGGTGCTGAAAAACTAGAGGATAATTTACGCTATGCCCGTATAGAACAATACATCGCCAATCCTGAATTTAGTAATTTTTGATAAATAACTCATGACCTTTTGCCGCCGTTTTCTTTTTGTAATTATTCATGCCATACTGCAACTCCCATTCTATAATTTTAGCAAAACCAAAGAGGTCTCTAATTTCAGATGAATCATCATAAGTAATCAACCATCTGTGCTGACAATCCTTCATAATATTAGCAAATCGCTGATGGTCAAAGGAGGTGTGTAAGTGACCTTTCACACCGTATAATTTAGACTTTTTTGCTTGATAGTAAGGAGGATCAAGAAAGATAAATACATTGTTGCCATCTTGCTCAATGAGTTGTTCATAATCTCCATGGGTAATCGTCACTGATTCAAGACACGGTGCTACATGGATCAGTCTCTCTATCGATGATTCTGTAAATCTCTGTTCAAAGGCTTTCTGAGAATACCCTCCTGAATCCACTGTTCCGGAAAAGGTAATTCTATTCAATATAAAAAAACGTGCAGCCAGTTCTAATTCAGATAACTTATGATTTTTGACCGTGAGCAAATTATATAGCTGCCTACCTTCTGGATAGGTAACTTGCATATTGCGGATAGTTTCAATGAGTTTATGATTGTTTTCTTTGGCAATTTTCCAGAAGCAGCATAAATCATAATTTAAATCATTAATCCAGTAATGTATAGGAAATAAAGCTCTACTGGCTTTTACCTTTAAAAATACTGAACCCCCACCGACAAATGGCTCTCTAAATTCTTGGATATCCCAAGGAATATAGGGCAATATTTTGTCTAATGCCTTTGATTTTCCGCCCGGATATCGAAGTGGACTTTTGCTCATTTTAGCTAGATGAATCAATCAGGATAGATAGTTTAGGATTAACTGTACACTCTTGAGCGAGTGTCATAATAGTTCTTACTTGTACAGGACTAAATCGATTGCTTTGGCAAAATTCGTGGATAAAATCATTAGTCGTTGGCAGTGATAAGGAACCGATGATATGTCCCGTTATTTTTAGACACACGAGGAAGTTAATTTCAGAATCATCAATCAAGAGTTTTTCTAAGTTGGCAAACAAGATGAGTTTAAATAATCCATCTTTAATATCTGCTAACGTGGGCAATTTTTCGCGACTATTTTTTGATTCTTGTAGAATGTACCTATTATCCTCTTGATAAACTTCATCGACTGTGAGATAATACTGTCCGCCTAAATAATTAGAAATTTCAAATATTCCTTTATCTCCGTCTGCTAAATATTCCAACTCATGCCTGGTTAGGACTTCTCGTTGAGCAGCTTTGAGAGATTTGGGCAGGGTATAATCTTTGAACTTTTCTAGACTGAAATCGTTGTTCACATTAAACTGTTCCAGGACAGCCAGTTGATTATTTTGGCTTCGCACTGGAACGCCTTGATTTTGCGAGATCACTTGATACCGATTGACAGCGGTTCTATAGATATCGTTAAAGTCATTTTGAAAATGAGTCGTGTTCCAGTGTAACGCTGTTAATTGATAGTTAGCTATTTCGTTAATTTTTTCTCTAACGTAAGCAGGATTGAATTTTTGTTTGGTTAGCTTATCTGAGTTTGCCTTAACCTTTTCAGCATTTTCATACCAAGCCAAGATAATGTAGACATTTAACAAACTCATCCAAGAAAAGGTAATAAAGTTAATCCGATCATGATCACCAGCCAGTCCTTCATCCTTAATAATTGGAATGATCGTAACTTTTTTAGTATTTAAGTAATAGGTATTGTAGATTCTGGAAAAAGGATAAGACCGAGTTCTTTTAGGAGAAACCCATTTTGAGAAGGCTAATGTATTTTCTGGACTATCTAATTCGATAATGCCAGAAGAGGAGGCTGTATTAATATCAAAGGAATTAAGCGGATAAACTTGCAGCTTAGAACGGAACTGGGGATTATACCGAATATCCCGAATAAATCCTTTAAAAAACAAGGATGTCATGATTAACTCTTAGCCTTCCGGTGTTATTAATTTGAACAAAATCGGCGGAAATCCCCATCCGTTTTTATCGGCTATTTACCGCCGTCTTTCCTGTAACTTGCGATAAACGTCCCGCACATCAACCTGGTGATGTGCCAATGCTACCAACGTGTGATAAAACAAATCCGCCGCTTCTGAGGCGATCGCATCTTTCTCATCATCCTTGCACGCCATTACCACCTCGGCGGCTTCTTCACCAATCTTTTTAAGAATCTTATTATCCCCACCCTTAAATAGCTTACAGGTATAGGATTCAGGGGTAGGATTATCTCTGCGATCGCAAATCACCTCAAACACCTGAGACAAGGTATCAGCAGGCGGTGCAGCTTTTATCCCATCCACCTGATGAAAACAACTGCGTTCCCCGGTATGACAAGCAATATCCCCCACCTGTTCCACACCAATCAGCAGCGTATCACTATCACAGTCATAACGGAGCGATCGCACATGTTGCAAATGACCCGATGTTGCGCCTTTGTGCCATAATTCTTGACGCGATCGACTCCAGAACCAGGTTTCCCCCGTGTCCAAGGTTTTCTGCAACGATTCTCGATTCATCCACGCCATCATCAATACCGTACCATCCAGATAATCCTGGACAATGGCGGGGACAAGCCCCTGATCGTTATAACGGATTTTCTCAACCGGAATTGCTTGGCTAGAAGTAGAGGATACAGTCGATGACATAATGCAGTAACGAAAGCGAGCAATAATAACTAACTTACCAGTGTTCGCCAAGAACATGGATTTTTATG
The DNA here is from genome assembly GCF_000155555.1 of Coleofasciculus chthonoplastes PCC 7420. Taxonomy (GTDB): domain Bacteria; phylum Cyanobacteriota; class Cyanobacteriia; order Cyanobacteriales; family Coleofasciculaceae; genus Coleofasciculus; species Coleofasciculus chthonoplastes_A. The sequence continues at coordinate 489,404 of NZ_DS989841.1, read as the reverse complement.
AAGCCTTTTAGCCGCCATAACCCCATTAATATCCCGTAGGGTGGGCAATATGCCCACCCACCTTAAATTCATCAACGGCGAAATCGTCGTAGTGCGTTTAGCGAAGCTATGCCGCAGGCTTTGCATCTTGCTCGCTACTCACACCCAATTTGCTCGCTACTCACACCCAATTTAAATGCATGACAGCTAATCTTGCCCTATATATTATCTGGATCAATCCCTAATTCTCGCAACCGTTGCGCCAATTGCTGGGCGCGTTCCTCAGCAGCAAGTGCCTGTTCTTCAGCTAATTGTGCGCGTTGGGCTTCCTGTTGGGCGCGTTCTTCAGCTAATTGTGCGCGTTGGGCTTCCTGCTGGGCGCGTTCTTGGGCTAATCGAGCGAATTCAGCTTCCTGCTGAGCGCGTTCTTCGGCGGCGATTGCCCGTTGTTCAGCAAATACAGCCTGTTCATTATCCGTGGGAATCAACTCGCCTGAAGGGGTCATCCATCGCAACCATTGCCCACGAATCTCACGAAACCGTCCTGACCATAATCCCAAGCTTAACCCTAATTCGGGTATGACCAACCGATTATCGGTTAAATTCACCCGTTGATACTTCCCCTCAACTAAATGAAAGATTTGCAGTTCCAAGGTATAGCGGCTAAAAATCACATAGTACGGTACCCGCAAAATCTTTTCATAAACCTGCCATTTTGTCGGTGGACTTCCGGCTTGGGGTATTGTCCGTCCAAAATCCTCATCTTCCGTCCCCGGAGATAATAACTCCACTACCACAAAAGGACTAATTTGCTCTTGCCAAATCACATAACTTAAACGCAACTCTCGCTGTTCATACAAGCGAGGAATTCCGACAACGCCAAACCAATCGGGACGCTTGTACCAGTGAGTATGATTAACATCATAATAAAGATTCAAATCGCAGGCAGAAAACACCTCCTCCCAATTCCAATTAGTTGGTTGAAAGGTTAAAAGGAGTAGCAGGGGTTGAAAAAAGTGAAACTCATCAGGCAATCCAGGGTCCTCCGGATTATCACTGGGTAAATCATACATGGTCGGCAAAGTTTGCCGGGGAGAATCTGGGGGATTGGATTGGGTGGGCAGACGAATCATGATCAGAGGTGTTGATTACTGTAAATCTATTCCATCATTTTAGCGGCGTTACAGCGTTTTCGGACTCGATGTGATCACCGTTTTAGAAGATGCTGTATCCGCAGCCGTATTGGGACTGACGCTGGCTCTACTGTTAAACCTCCATCTGTAGGGGGAAAGTTTAGGTTAAGCTAGTATCATAGTCAAAGAAAACAGAGATTCACTGATCATAATGATTGCTCAAACAATGGTGCAACCCTCATCCTGGGTTGAAACTGGCATTAAGATTCAGCGAGTACGCAATTTATATCTGTTCAAATTCACAGATGCCCTTCAAGTTCGTTTGAATGAGCTTTCTGAACGCCAAAAAGAGGTAAGTCTTAATCAAGATGAACAAGCTGAACTCAGTGGGCTTTTGGAATTAGATCGTATCTTTACCCTGTTGAATGCCCGTATTATCGCTGAATCATGACGTTGAATGATAATGTTAAGCGACAGGTACGGAAAAGGGCAAACTATTTATGTGAATATTGCCACTCCTCAGAAGAAGCCAGTGCTGCTAATTTTGCGATTGACCATATTATGCCTCGTTCATTGGGAGGGGCTGATGATTTAGGAAATCTAGCCTTAGCTTGTCAGCGTTGTAATGGATATCGCTACAATTTCGTAACAGGGATCGATCCAATTACTCAAGAAGAAATTCAATTGTTTAATCCACGAATACAGGTATGGGCAGATCATTTCATTTGGTCAGCGGATGGTTTGAAAATCATTGGCAAAACCTCTGTGGGTCGAGCCACATGTGAACGGTTGGATTTGAATGATGATTCTCATAATGATGGTTCCATTGTGAAAGCTCGTCGCCTTTGGGTTCGTGGGGGATGGCATCCTCCTGATGGTGATTCACAGGAGTGAAATGACTCTCTCAGGCTGGGTATTTTCTAATGCAAGAAGGCAGAAAACATCAAATCGCTCAATCCCTTCTAAGGTAAGCGTTTTTCTTCAAAGAAAGCCTATGAAACACCGAGCGAAGCCGAGGTGTTGCCCATTGCCCATTGCTCAGCGCGTAGCGCTATAAATGACCAATAACTTACCAGGTTGAATCACTATAGAGATTAATCGTAAGCTGTTCCTGACCCGGTGGTACAGCCGAGATACAGGCACAAATCGTTTCCCCGTCGTTAATCTCAACCTCACAAGCATGACAGGAACCCATCAGGCATCCTGTGGGAATGAAAACGCCAGCGCGTTGAGCCACTTGCAGTAGCGGTTCTCCCACTTCTGCATTAATCGTGACATCATCGGGTAAAAATCGAATGGTAACACTCATGAACAGGTTTGCTATTAACTCACGTCAAGTTAGGTATGATAGTGCTTAAATCCAAATGAGCCTCTACGCTATCTGCTAAAGAATTCAACACTACTTCGCGCTGCTCTCGATAGTCCGGAATACCCGTTGGCAAAGACGGAAGTCCGCGTTGATGTCGCAGTTGATTCAACCACGCCCGTCGCCAGGGACCATTATCAAATAAACCATGGAGATAGGTTCCCCAAATGGACTGAGTGATATCGACTAACCCCAAACCAGGGTCATCAAACAGGGGTTGATAGGCAGATTTATTATCCGTGCTTTCTGAGTCAATCAGCCGAGAACGCCCTTGATGGATTTCGTAACCCGAAACAGGTAAACCGACTTGGGGATAGTTAGAGGTTACGAGACGCTGACGTGCTACTTTTCGGGCGGTAATTATGGTTTTGATCGGTAATAATCCTAATCCTTGATATTGCCCCGGTTCATCTTCAATGCCATCGGGATCTAGCAGGGTTTGACCCAGCATTTGAAAACCCCCACAAATCCCTAACACTGTACCCCCCGCAGCGGCATAGTTTTTAATTTCTTCTAGCATACCTGTTTTGTGGAGTACGAGTAAGTCGCTAATCGTGGTTTTTGTCCCTGGCAAAATTAGGGCATCGGGGTATCCCAGGGATTGATTTGGGGCTAAATATTTAACGTTAACCGTTGATTCCGCTTCGAGGGCGTCAAAGTCAGTAAAATTAGAGATGCGAGGGAAACGAATTACCGCCACCGTTAATTCACTATCCCGTTTTCTCTTATTGTAGCGATCCAGTAATGCCAAAGAGTCTTCAGCGGGAAAGATCTCATTAATCCAGGGAATCACGCCAATGACAGGAATTCCGGTGCGTTCTTCGAGCCAAGTAATTCCCGATTCTAAGAGCGATCGCTGTCCTCTAAACTTATTAATCACGATACCTTTAATCAAGACTCGCTCATCCGGTTCTAAGAGTTCTAGAGTCCCGATAATATGAGCAAATGCGCCGCCGCGATCAATATCTACTACGAGTAACGTTGGTGCATTTAAATGCTTTGCTACCCGCATATTGGTTAAGTCACGGTGCTTCAAATTAATTTCTGCTGGACTCCCTGCACCCTCACACACGACAAAATCAAACTCATGACTCAAACGCCGCAGCGACTCTTGAATCGCTTGCCAACCCCGATCAAAGTACTGTTCATAATAATCCGCCGCGCCGACTTTACCCGCCACTTGACCCATGAGAATGACTTGAGAGGTCATATCCCCCTGGGGTTTAAGTAAAATCGGGTTCATTTCGACACAGGGCGTAACATTAGCTGCCCAAGCTTGCACAGCTTGAGCATGTCCAATTTCGCCGCCATTGAGGGTGACATAAGCGTTGAGCGCCATATTTTGTCCCTTAAACGGAGCCACACGCCAACCGCGCCGGGAAAGAATACGGCACAAGGCGGTAGTAATAAAGGATTTTCCTGCGTGGGAGGTTGTTCCCACCACCATCAGCGATTTCATAAAGCGGGTTAAGAGTTATCGGGTAATCAGAACGAATAGAAGCAACCCTTAGACTATGAATTTAGATAGGCAATCGTAACCAACGGTTCCAGGCGTGAGCGATGCGATCCCAAAGGGATGGCGGAGGTAATGACTCGCCTCGGCTTGCCCATTTTTCCACCAGTTGACGACCCAAGGGTGTGAGACGAAAACTGTCGGTAATACCTTGACCATCAACTTCTCGCCGCAAAACGCCGACTTGAATCAACCACAGTAAATCACGTTCGGCTGCCAACTCGGATAAGGGACTTTTAGTATAGCCCTGTTCTATTCCTTTTTGCGTCGCGATCGCGAGCAGGGAAACGCTGGTCAAACGCATCTCCTTGTACAAGGTTAACTGGAAGGGCAGACAGCGCAACGCTTGTTTAGCGCGTTTAACTGTTCGCTCTGGATAGTGAAACGACTGGGCTTTTTCAGAGGAAATGGATGTCATTACAACTGGATTAGCTGGTGGAAACGCTAGTCAATTCTAGGTTTAGGCTTCTTTTTATCTTAACCTCACAGGAGAGGGCAAACCGAGTCAATTGAGTGGATTTGAGTGGTGAATGGATGCCATGCGGGTCATCCAGACTTAATCAAAGTTCCGAAGGTAGTAGGATGAAGAATAGTTAAGTAGTTAACACAGGGAAAAAGACTTATGGCTTTAAGCATTGGTGATAAAGCTCCGGCATTTACCGCCAAAGATGATGCAGGGAATACCGTTTCCCTGTCTGACTTGGCGGGGAAAACAGTAGTTCTCTATTTTTATCCCAAAGACGATACTCCAGGTTGCACCAAGGAAGCTCAAAGCTTCCGGGACAACTACGCTGAATATCAAGGCAAAGATATGGTTGTTCTCGGTGTCAGTATGGATGATGAGGTATCCCATAAGCAATTTAAGGAGAAGTATGGCTTGCCTTTCCAATTGCTCGCTGATCCGGATGGCACGATTACCAAAGCTTATGATGTTGAAGGCGGTGGTTATTCCAAGCGCGTCACTTATGTGATTAACGGTGAAGGGACGATCACTTATGTTGATGAGAAGGTGAAAACCGATTCCCATGCTAAGGATATCCTAGCCAGCATGAGCTAGTGCAAGAAGGCAGAAGGCAGAAGGCAGGAGGCAGAAGGGCAGAAAGCTTATACCATAGGATTTTGCACCTTTTTTAACTGGAGAGTAGAGACGCGCCATGGCGCGTCTCTACAATGGTGCCGAAAGTCCTAATCGATGTGTCTACTGCTATAGATTGGTAGAGATGTTCCGCCGGAACGTCTCTACAAAAGGGAATGTTGTGAGGACAGTTTTATCGAGTTGCACCTCCGGTGGGAACAGAGGGGGAATTCGGTTGAACTTGTGGTTGATTTCTCAACCGTTCCCGTTGTAGCTGTCGGAACTCTTGCGTGGCATTGTCTAAGTTTTGATCCAGTTCGCTGTTAAACGCCTCAGAATCAACGCCTAAACGGGAGCGATGGATAAAATCAAAGACATTAAAGCCACTGTTACCAGGGGTTCCCGTGAGTGAATCTCGCTCATTTTGGCGACTATCGAGATCTTCTAGGGGATTCACCCGTTCAGTGGTTTGTGCGATCGCGGATTCTGGGATAATGGCTGAGGGTATGTTAAAAGCCACTCCTAACGCTAGGGGAGCGAACAGGGTTGAGGTGAGTGCCGGAGTCAATAGGGTGCTGATATTCATGGCAATTAACCTGTTTATTTAGAAATTATAATTGGATTTCCATCAGGATACGGTAGTTCTACCGATAAGGGCATGGCAGTGCTCATCCGTGTCAACTTAAGCTAAACCCCTCACCCCCAGCCCCTCTCCCACGCCGGGGAGAGGGGAGCAAGAGAATCCGGTCCCTCTTCTCCCGTGCAACAAAAGCGAAGCATCCTCTGTCTTCCCCCCTCTTGTAGGGGGAAGGGGGGTGGGAGAAGGGGTTAGGGGATGAGGGGGAAAATGTCAAGGAGTAGACAGACACAGCTTTAAACCTTGTCAGTATTAGTTTGCACCTTAAGTTGATACCAATGGGCACTGCCGTGTCCCTACTATAGCGCCTCCAATTATTTTTATCTGGGATTTTTTCCCGATCGCTATCATTACCCATATCTTTCTTAACAGGTTTCGAGAGCGATCGCTCTTTTAATTTCCGGTAGGGGCGACCCCCTTGCACAAATTGACAACTGTGTCTATTTAATTTTATCGGATCGCCCTTTCTTTTATAGCAACCGCCATAGCGGTTAGGACACATCATTTATGTAGAGACGTTGCATGCAACGTCTCTACAATGGTGCCGAACGTCCTAATCGATGTGTCTACTGCTATAACAGCAAGTCTAGATACCTGAGTCGGGGCGGGTGTAGGGTGCGTTACGCTTCGCTAACGCACCTTTGCAACCCAAAAGATAGTCGTGAAACCCGCCCCTACAGACTTAACTTTAATTGTGCCAATTTTTTCTGGGCAAACTCTCTAACTTTTTCATCAGGATCATTTTCGGCTTTGTCGCGCAGCAAGGGTAGAGTCTGGGGATTATCAGGATATTGTTTTATAATGATTTCAATGGCTAATTGCCGAGGATTTCTTTGCCAGTCTTCCTCCCGCACAAAGGGATCATTGAGAGCGCGATCGCGTAACAATTCAAATAGCCATGGCTCATATTTCCAGCCTTTGGCTATTTCTTCCACCGCTGCACTTCGCACATTATCGTCATCATCATATTGGGCTTTTTGTTTGAGAATAGGTAAGGTGTCTGGGTCATATTTCCAGCCTTTGGCTATTTCTTGCACCGCTGCATATCGCACAGCCCAATGGTCATCAGATTGGGCTTTTTGTTTGAGAATAGGTAAGGTATCTGGGTCATCTTTCCAGCCTTTGGCTAATTCTTGCACCGCTACAAATCGTACATTATCGTCATCATCATATTGGGCTTTTTGTTTCAGCCAAGGTAAGGTATCTGGGTCATCTTTCCAGCCTTTGGCTATTTCTTCCACCGCTGCACGTCGCACAGCCCAATGGTCATCAGATTCGGCTTTTTGTTTGAGCATAGGTAAGGTGTCTGGGTCATCTTTCCAGCCTTTGGCTATTTCTTCCACCGCTGCACTTCGCACAGCCGAATCGTCATCAGATTGGGCTTTTTGTTTGAGCATAGGTAAGGTATCTGGGTCATCTTTCCAGCCTTTGGCTAATTCTTCCACCGCTGCACGTCGCACAAACATATCATCATCAGATTGGGCTTTTTGTTTGAGCCAAGGTAAGGTGTCTGGGTCATCTTTCCAGCCTTTGGCTAATTCTTGCACCGCTGCACTTCGCACAGCCGGATAGTCATCAGATTGGGCTTTTTGTTTGAGCATAGGTAAGGTATCTGGGTCATCTTTCCAGCCTTTGGCTAATTCTTGCACCGCTGCACTTCGCACAGCCGGATTGTCATCATATTCGGCTTTTTGTTTCAGCCAAAATAAGGTATCTGGGTCATCTTTCCAGCCTTTGGCTAATTCTTGTACCGCTGCATATCGCACATCCTCATCGCCATCAGATTGGGCTTTTTGTTTGAGCATAGGTAAGGTGTCAGGGTCATCTTTCCAGCCTTTGGCTATTTCTTGCACCGCTGCACGTCGCACAGCCGGATGGTCATCAGATTGGGCTTTTTGTTTCAGCCAAAATAAGGTATCTGGAGAATCATGCCAGGTTGTCGCAATAGCAACAACCGCTTTAGTACGAATTTCCTGAACTAACCTTACTTCCTCTTCATAAAATTCATAATGGTAAGGTAAGTCATACTGAATTAACCCCTTAATCTGGTTCAGTAATTGAGTCGCCGTTGATGCAATAACCGAACGATTCCTCACCTCAGACAGGCAATCCGCCGCTAGAAACACATTAATAAACTGTTCCTCTTCCCCCGGCTGATTCCTCAAATAATCCAGAATCTCACCAGCTAACTTTGGCTCAATCATCCCCACAATCAACCGTAACACTTCATGCCAAGACTCATCCTGCCAATGCTTGCCAAAAACCTCGCTTTTCAACTCCTCTAGAGAAATTGTTCGTTCCTTCTCAAATTGCCAAACATATTCCCAAGCACAGAAATACTCCAAAAACGTCCGATGCACAAAGGCATAATAATCCGCCCCCATGAAACATAAGATAAAATTCCGTTCCCGCAGTTGCTTAATCATCACCCTAGCCACCGCCCTGGAATTAGTGATATCTAGCGTTTTCAGATACTTGGTCAAAATTCCTTCTAACTCATCCGCCGCAATCAGATTACCCGCCAACCCTTTCTCCGCTGCTTGCATCTGATAAGCCACCTGACGCAACATCTCCTGCTTATCTTTATAATCAATCGTTTGAATCTCTAACTGCTGATGTTCTACTAACGCCCGTTCCACATCCCATTGATGCAGCAACACCCGCGACGCTTGGTTGTATAATTCGGGTCTATCTCTGGGTAATTCCTGATTGCGATTTAAAATTGCCATCATTGTCAGCAATAAGGGATTTCCAGCCAGTTCGCGAATCGCTTTTGAGGTATCAATTGCCCGTTGGAGTCGTTCCCACTTCCTCTGTTTATCCACTTGATTGGTAAACGTTAAATCATGCCAACGGGTAATAAACTCCTTAACCTGACTTTCCTCCAAATCTTGCAACATAAAATGATGAAACTCGGCATCTCGTAACCGCTGCGGTTTATAGCCAATCACGCGAGAGGTGACAATAACTCGCACATCAGGATAGTTATTAGTGAAGCGATGAATATCAGTAATTACATCCTCCCGTTTTCCCGGATCAAATACCTCATCCAAGCCATCAAACATGACTAAAGCATTTCCGGCTTTTAACTGTTCCACCAATTGATGCTGATTCAGATGACAGACAATCCCACTACTATCATGGAAGAATTCCAGGAAATTCTTACATTGTCCCACATCGCGATTCCGCATATAGGTGCGTAATTCAATCAGCAGGGGTATCGGCTGGAAATTGGCATCATTGGGTGTAGAATTTGCCCAATCTAATGCCAAATATTGCAATAAGGTAGATTTACCTGAACCCGGATCACCGAGAATCACCAGATAGCGATAGTTATCTTTATCGTTAATAATTTCATTGATGGGGCGGATTGGCTGTTGAGAATAAACCTGTTTATATTCGGTTAACTTTTCCACAGACACATCCGCGTCAAGTAGATGACTCTCTCGCAGTCGTCGTTGATGTTCCTTGGGGAGTTCATAGACTTGGGGTAATACCTGATGAACTTGTCGCACATTTTGGGGAATAAAAACTTGCCAGAGTTTCAGTTCATTATAGGCGCAGCCTGTGGTATCTAAACTGGATAAATTTAAATGACTGTAGCGTTCCCGTAAGCCTTCTTGATGTTTGGTTAAATTAAAATCGGGATTAATTTTGGCATTGTCTCGAACCTGTTGTTCAATAGATTCCAGAATCTCTAATTTTAACAGTTCCTTTAACTCTGACGAATTGCGGACAATGCTTTTAACTTCTTTGAGATAGGGTTTGGTAATCTCCTCCCAGTTAAACCCAGTTGGCATATCAGGTGAATAGCGCTGCACCCAAATTGTACTTAATTGATTGGCGTCGATGGCGCGACAATCTTTTTCAAAGGCTTTTCCTAACAGGGGTTTAACGTCATCGTCTTTGATAAACCGTTCAATTACTATTTGATAGTTGTCTCGAACTTCGGCTTCGGTTACATAGAAGAGTAATTCATATTCGATGAGTTTGAGAAATTGCTGTAAAGCTTCACCGAGGGCTTTTTTCAGGATATCGGGTTGGGCAGATTGTACCCCGGTTTTAATACAGTCTTTGAAAAAATCTTTTACATAGTCTTCTAATGCTTCTTTCCCCAGTTTCAGGAGGATGTCTTTTAAAAGTAAGTCGTTGAGGATAGAAACGCCTAGCGCTGTCCAAAGTTCCACGATGCTGCTAATTCCTCTAGAAAACGTATGTTTACCATTTAAATTAAACAGGACTTACGCAGCTACACCACAGATGGTGGCTTGCGGTGCGTTACGCTTCGCTAACGCACCCTACATATCGAGCCTTTGCGTAAGTCCTATTAAAGTGGGTGGGCAATGCCCACCCTACAAGTTTCAATGCCATTAAGCAAATCGACGCCGTAGCAATGGACTAATCAGAACTAACGCGGCGGCGGCAAAGGCAAACAAGACTAAAACAGCCCCGCCAAATGTAATTGACGCCCAAGGCGCTTCCATGACAACACTACCTAAAGACCAATCTCCATGGAGGTAGAGATAGCGAATCGGTTCAATCGCATAACTTAAGGGATTGAGACTGGCGACAAGCTGTAACCATTTTGGCATAAAGGATAGCGGCGCTAGGGCAGTGCTGGCAAATAGTAGCGGTAAGTTGGTGACAAAAATGACAGCAATTAGTTCAATATGACCCGGAAGCACAAAGGCGAGTCCTAAACTTAATGCTGTCATCCCGATTACCAGCAAGAAAACAATTAGTGCGATCGCACCCAGTCCAGCTATATTGGGAACACCCGCACCCATAACTGCACTGGCGGCGACAATCACCACGGCTTGGATAAAGCTGAGGGCGACGATATAGATAGCGGATGCGGCAACAATGGAGAAACGAGACGCCAAAGGTGCAACAAGTAAACGATTCAGAAAGCCAAATTCCCGGTCAAACATCACGGGTAAGCCAGCATTGAGCGCACCAGCGAAGGCGGTAAATACAATTACGCCAGCACTCAAGAATTGGGCATAAGATAAGCTTTCACCGAAGAGTCCTTTTGGCGCATTTTGAAATAACGCCCCAAACAGAATCAGCCACATCAACGGCTGAATCACGCCAGCGATTAATGTAGATGGGCGTCGTTTTAGTTGGATAAACAAGCGCTTAGTAAGTGCCAAGGTTTCTTGGACAAATTCACCCACACCCGCCTTATCGCTGACGGGGACTTGACTTACCACGTCGGGTTGCCAATTAATTTCCGGTTTTGATGGTGTTACAGTTCCACTCATAATTTTATTTGTTATTGGTCAAAACACTGATTTCACGGATTTATTGGAGAGATAGGGGTAAGGAGGTGAAAGCTTATTGACACTGATTACACAGACAAGGAAAGTTCTCTCATTTTCCCTATCTGACACACCGAGCGTGTGACCGAGCGAAGTCGAGGTCAGTCGAGGTGTTCCCCATCTCCCTCATCTCCCCCAGCTCCCCCAGCTTCCCCAGCTTCCCCAGCTCTCTCATCATTCCTTCATCCGTTGCTTTTTCTCAGCCTTCACATCTCGTGTTCCCGCCGCCGCGAGTTCAGCATCCATTAAGGTTTGACCGGTGGCGGCTAGGTAGACATCATCTAAACTAGGTCGAGATTGGGCAATGCCAAAGATGGGTAATCCGGCGTCTTTTAAGGATTGCTGAATGTTGGTTAATGCGTCACTTTGGGACTTAACCACTAAGTTGAGGGAATTTCCTTGCGCCGTATTAATAATCACTTCTTGGACAAAGGGTAACACCTCCAGCTTTTCCTTGGCATTTTGGGCTTCTTCCATGGGCGAGAATTCCCGGATGCGGAGGGTTATGCGATCGCCACCCACGTTATCCTTTAACTGAGAGGGTGTACCTTCGGCAATAACAACTCCTTTGTCGATAATTGCCACGCGATCGGCTAGAATATCTACTTCTTCCAAATAGTGGCTGGTAATAAATATGGTCGTGCCAGCCTTTTGCAATTGACGCAGGAAATTCCACACTACCACCCGACTCTCGATATCAAGTCCCACGGTGGGTTCATCGAGAACTAAAACATCGGGTTTGTGGAGTAAGCCGGAGGCTAAATCCAGGCGCTTGCGGATTCCGCCGGAGTAGGTTCCGGTCTTTTTATCGGCATAGTCCTGCAAGCCCAACACCTCTATCATGGTATTGACCCGCTCTTTGCCAACGTTGCTGGGTAGGTGATATAAATCCGCTTGGAGTTGCAGTAACTCGCGCCCTGTCAACACTTTGTCTAATGCCACTTCCTGGGCGACATAACCGATGCGACGGCGGACGGCTCTAGGATTCGCGATCGCAGAAATTCCCGATACCTCAATCTTACCCGCGTCGGGTTTACTTAAGGTACACAGACAGCGAATCGTTGTGGTTTTCCCCGCCCCATTTGGACCAAGTAAGCCAAAAATCTCACCCGGTTCGACGTTCAGGGAGATGTCCTTCACGGCTTCGACATCCCCGTAGTATTTTTTTAGGTTCTCGATTAAAACGGCAGCAGCCATATATCGTTCTATACCTGAGTTGGCTATACAAATGTGACATCCTCCCACACTAACCCTTGGCGGGTATAGTGTAGGCTTCCTTAGTCGCAGCCCTTCGACTTCGCTCAGGGCTACGCTTGGGGCGTTTTATACTGCAACAATTAGCTGTCTTTTCATTTTAAGGGGTTTGTTGGCAGTGGGGGGAGAATTGGAATAAATGCACATTTATTTCAAGTTGTCAACCTGCTATGGCTTTAAATTTGTAATTGAGGTTGACAAGGACAAGGGGAGAAAGGAAGAGAGCCAATTAGCTGGGTCACGCCACTACAATTTAGCTCAATTCGACTTATTCAGGTTTAAGCGAAACAAAAGAAACTGTGTAATCTGTGCTTGATTAAAATTATCATCACTGACTAATACCAAACTCTGACTCCCATCTGGCAACCGTGAACCTAAGGTCATCCCTTCCAGATTATCTAAATAAATTCCCAAAGTACTCAAATCAAGGAGCAATTTTTTCTTCACCGGATCAAGGCGAGAAATATTCCCCTTGAGACTGGCAACATTAGATGTATCGGTTGCCCCACCCAGGGTTAGTTGATAAATTTGGGCGCTGAGTCCAAACAACCCATAACTCCGTTCTAAACTAAGAAAGTGACCTTCTGTATCTAATGCCACTAATTCCGATAAGCCATAATCAATTGTCCCTTTGGGGGCGGGAGCCAGTGGATACAAATGTTCCGCTACTAGCATGGGTGGCGCAATATCGCTGATTAAATAATGCAGCAGCCGAATTCGGGGAACCTCGTCTGAATCTGGGGGTAAACTATCTTGAATTAACGCAGATTCCGTTGCTGTAAATAGGCGAAAAGGATCGCCACTCGCCGCCGCTAACGTAATTGGTTCTAAGGTTAATGCTTCAAAGCCTAGGTTTTCTTGTACGCCACGGGGAACTTGTTCCTCTTCTGTCGTATTATTCGGGAGAAAACGGTTAGGAATTCGCAAGCGTTGCAACGGTTGTCCCGTTTGGCGGTCAAATTCTTGAATAAAGGGTTCAATTCCCTGACTAGGAACCCCTTCAGTGGAAATAAATACGCCACCTTTACCGGATAGGGCGATGCCTTCGGGGTCAATGGTTCCCGCCGGATAGGGTTTGCCGTTTTCGTCTTTGAGAACGGTTACATCCTCCACGGTGACGGATTCAATCCCAATTTCTCCTGCCGAGTTGCGGTTAATCGTCAGCGCCAGGGTGTAAAATCGGGCGGGTGCGAGATTTGACCGATCATCGGATAGTGCAAGAAAACGATCGCGATCGCGATCATAGGAGAGGGCGGATAAGCCGCCAACGGGAGTATCCTCAAACCTTATCGGTTTGGGTAGTTGATACTCCGCCAAAAAGTCCAAGGATAAATCCAGAAACGTGCGCTGTTCGGCGGTTCTAGCGGTAGAAGGACTACAGCTCGTCGTCAACAGAGTCAATAGCGCGATCGCCACGACGAAGAGTCGAGATAATAGGGGGCGAAATCTATTGATTTTTAATGGATTTTGTGTTATGGGCTGACTCATAAAAAATGTCAAACGTCTTAGGGTAAGGGGTTCCTGTAGAAACTCTAAGTTGATTTTAAGCGTCAATGGTGATTACGTTGGCAGATAAGATAATAATTAATCAGACTTAAGCTCTGAACTAAAGTTCTCGAAGAGAAGCCACTTTGCGTCTATGGGCTAAAAGCTCACGTCCCGTTCAAACGGGTTAAAAGTCTTTAATGTAGTAAGCTTTAGCTTACTTTAGCTTTCAGCCGGAAATTTATTTCCTGGCTCTCCTTAAAACAGTGTTGCATCTTATACAGTTTAAAGTAATGAGAAAAGTTCAACTACTCTTTTGCATAGCGGCGCTCTGGTTAGGGTTAAGTAGTCCAACATTAGCCCAACCCGCTGAAACAAATCCACCCAATCCCCTAGAACTGGATACCACTGGTGATCCCCTGCTTCCCAATCCCCCCGTAGAACGCTCTTTAAGCCCCTTAGAACGCCGCCGACTGAGGGAAGATCTCAATCAACTGAATAATCAAGCCGCCGCCGAATTGAGGGCGGGAAATCTAGAAGAGGCGTTTGATATCTGGTATCGAGAAATTCGGTTACGGCGAGTTCTGGGTGGACGATTAGAAGAAGTCAAAACCCTAGGGCGCGTCGGTGAAATTGCCTGGAGTCGGAATGCGAAATCTCAAGTCCAGTTAATTACTAAACGCTTAGAAACAATTCAGCAAAACGCTGAGGAAGAAGGAGAGTTAGAGCCAGAACTTTTAGGTGCATTAGGTCAAGCTTATCAACAGGTACGAGTTCCCAGAAATGCCCTAGCTATCTATGAGCAAATTTTAGCCGATGCCCGTCAACAAGGTGATCTGGAAACTCAAGCCGAAACCTTAGAAACGATCGCCCAACTCCACTTAGCTTGGTTTGATTATCCCCAAGCCGCCGCCATTTATGAAGAATTACTAGCGATAGCTCAAGCAAAGCGCGATCGCGTGGCGGAGATTAACTATCTACAAGAATTGCTCAACATTTATAAACAATCCCAGGAACCCGAAAATGCCCTGCGGATCAAGGAACGGTTAGTGGACAGTTATCTCAACCAAGACAATTATACTCAAATCCCCGCCCTAAAAATTGGGATAGGTGCCGACTACGAAGCCCTGAATCAACCTGAGAAAGCCTCTCAAAGCTACCAAGAAGCTTATGCACTCGCTTGGTCATCACAACAATTTGCTTATGCCAGTGATGCACTCGAAAAATTAGCCCAACTCTATTTATCTTACGACCAACCCGACTATGCACTCCAGGTGTACGAAACGTTGATTATTGTGGAACAACAGTCCTACAATTATTATGGGTTGATGCAGGCTTACGATCAAATGGGTCAGATTTATCTCGCCCAAAATAAGTATTCCCAAGCCTTAGACGCTTTTCAAAAAGGTCTAGAATTAGCGCGATCATTGCAGTATCGAGAAACCCATTTTGCCCGTCAAATTGAGAAAATTAATCAGGAGGAAACAAGTAATCAGTAAATTTTAGGGGCGGGTTTAGCAAATCTGTAGGGGCGGGTTTAGGGACTAAATTTCGCTATTCACCAATAAATGACCAACAAAACCCGCCCTTATTACCGATAAATGACCAACAAAACCCGCCCTCCCCACCGATAAATGACCAACAAAACCCGCCCTCCCCACCGATAAATGAACAACAAAACCCGCCCTCTTTCAAAAGTAAGCTGATGTACATTTAAATTGATTATTCCCTGTTTTCTGTTTCCCATTTTCAGTTCCCTTTATGTCTACCAAATGTATCCTAGTCATTGATGATGAACCCAATCTTTGCTTAGTGATCCAAGCTTGCCTGGAAACGATTGGCAACTGGCAAGTAATCACGGCTGAATCCGGCAAGAAAGGACTACAGTTAGCCCAAACTGAACAACCTGATGCGATTCTCTTGGATGTGATGATGCCGGATATGGATGGGTTAACCCTATTGAAAGAGTTACGAAAGTCTCCCAGCACCAAAAAAATTCCCGTGATTTTACTCACGGCAAAAGTGTTTAACAACGACATCACTCAATTTGATCAGTTAGATATTGCTGGAGTTATTGCTAAACCCTTTAACCCAATAACGCTAACTAAGGAGGTAACTAAAGTTTTGGACTGGTCATAATGTAAGTATGTGGACACAACAAAAGTTAACGGTAGAGATCGTCATTTGTCATTTGTCTTATGTCATTCATAAAGGCTTGAGGACTACTCACCCTTAGAAAAAGCCAGCTGATTCATAGAGACGCCGGAGAACAGCCATAATGCGATCGCCATAATTCAAATCAGCCGACCAACGTCCGCTCAACTGCTGGATGAGGGGTGCAATCCCACGAGTGACAAAGCGAAACCGGGGACTAACCACTTCTTGTACCAAAGGTTCTAAACTGGCGTAGGCTTTTAATTGTTGAATATGAGCGCGAACGCCTAATCGGGCGCTGGGGAATGTCGCCCCCTCTGGATCACCCCCGACTGATCCTAAGCCACCAAAATTATTTTGACTGGGTTTCAAGTCGCCACCAAAACGGAGGAAATTCGTTTCCACCATGGCTTGAGAAAAGGCGATATCATAATTTACCCCTTCAATGGCGGCTTCTTCCCGGTAAAGCTTGGGTAAATCGGGAAACTGAGCCAAGGCGTCTTCATTATTGGCTTTGAGGAACATCATTAACTGCACTTCTGACGTATTCCCATGTGCCATAATTCGGTCAATTTGACCCGGACAAATTTGTAAAATAGAGCGCAAAATCACCGTCCGTGTCGCCGCATCCCAACCCACTGAAATATTATAATCTCGCAATTCAATCGCTTTCACATAAACCACTCCCCGATACTGGAGGCGACGAATACCAGGAATCGTGGTTAAATCCACACCCAAGCGATCGGCTAAGTCAATCGGAATATAGGCATTGTTATTGACAATAATGCCTTGCTCTCCATAGGTTTGATTATTAATCTTGATATTAATCGAAGGATAGGTAACATCCGTTCCATTTCCTCCCGGTTCCGTTCCCGAAACCGCCCGACTCCACGCCGCTAGTCCATCCGCAATCCCTAACGCCATCTCGCGGCGGCGATTTTGAATAATAAAGCGATCCTCTGGATTGGTGAGATAGCCAACCTCCATCAGCAGCGAAGGAAGAATCGTATCGCGGGTAAACGCCAGAAAACCCATCCCTGTCGCCGTATCCGTCTTCGCGCCTCGGTTGGGTAATTGGGGAAGACGCCGCAGGAGTGCGAGGAGGATCAGTTCTGCATGATTTTTGCGTTCAGTGTTATTGGCAATGTAGTAAACCGCCGTTCCTCGAACACTGGGATTCGGGGAAGAACCCGCATGAATTTCCAGCGCCACATCGCCGGGACGATAACGAGCATTAATCCATTGGATCGATTCGGCTGAACTCAAGTCATCGGGGACAGAGAGAACCTCAAAGCCACGCGATCGCAACTCCGGGACAATCTGATCCCGCAGCAGAATCATCTGTTGAGCTTCCGTTGTACCGCCTGCGATCGCCCCTAGATCGCGTCCCCCTTGTTCAATTCCTCCGTGTCCGGCAGAAATAAAGATTCGTCCCATTAGTTATTTATTTCCTCAGCACTGCTCATTCACACTCACTGCCATTAATCCAGAATAAGGATTTCGGAGTCTTTCGGCTAGTGCTTAACCGTATCAGTTTTTGCTCGCCTCCATCCAGAGAAAGAAATGGTGTAGAAACCGAGCCTACCCTCTCTGAGAGCCAGAGATAGTGCTACCATCAATAATTAAATGTGGTTTTCATCTAGGCGATCGGCTATGGCTAAACGCAAAAAGCACAATCTCCAATGGATCAAGGAAACCCTAGAGCTACAAGAAGACCACAACTGGACATCTAAGCCAGGACATCGGATCTTCGTAGCAGGGCGAGGAGCATTGCGCTTTGATGTTCCCGAAGATTGGCATTTTGAACCGGATACCAAGTCGTTTCGGTTTCTGGACAACAAGCCACCCAACGATGATTGTCGCTTAGAAGCGTCCTATAATCTACTCCCCCCAGGCGACTGGGCTGAATTTCCCTTAGTTTCTTTATTAAAGCGAGTCGTTCGAGATGATGAGCGGAATATAACTGAGAAGGGGGAAATCATAGAACTAAAGCGCCAAACCGCCCGCATCGTTTGGACTCAATTCAAATTTATTGACCCTAACGAAAACCGCGACGCCTATTCCCGCATCTGTATTGGGTTAGGTTCTGGCGTTCAATGTTTGATTACTTATGACTACTGGGTAGATGATGCAGAGCGTTTGAACCCCGTATGGGACACGGTGATGGACTCCTTAGTGCTGGGGTTATTTATCCGCGATCCCAGAACCGGATTCGCCTTCCCGGATTAGATCCTTCTTTGAGATCCCAAAGGTAGCGTGCTAAGCCTCTACATTCCTCACAAAGAAAGGGCGGGAGGATGAAATCCGACGCGGCGAATTGATTCGCCGTGCTATATTGAGGACAGCTCGCGGCTGCAAAGTCGGAGTTGCTTTTTTAAAGCCAATTTGCGTTTAATTAAAGGTACGCCGGGACTCGGCGAAACCCAAGCAACAAGCGCTTGAAACGCTAGGACACTGAATTAACAACAACAGAAAAAGGGGGTAATAAGCTTTTAAATAAATATAAGCTAGTTATTAACTGGGGGCGTAAACTGAAAAATAAAGGTAATGCTCTTATCACAGTTTAAATGCATAACAGCTTAAACGAAGAACGACTTATGATTTATGACGTTTTCTATCACCTCGCCCCCGTTCAATTTCATCTCTAAGTTCCTTAAGTTCTTTCAGATTCAACTTCTTGGTATAACAATTATGGTTATCCCCCAAAACCATCTTGCTATAACTCTGTAAACTCTCAATCCAGGGAAACTCAGTCATGCGGAAACGCCACGACACTCCCGGAAGCGGCGGTAAGTTCAACGCCTCTCGCACCACCAAACGACCAATGGTAAATGCACTGGTATTAGGGTCCCAGGTATCACCTTGTAGGTCGAGATCCCAGGTTCCAATCAAATGAAAAACCTTGCGCGAACTCTTCAATTTAATAATCCACTGCACGCTAAACCGATGAGTCCGAAAAATCTGGTCTTCCTGGGCTAACGATAGCTCCAAGATGGACGTATCCCTATCAGAAAATGAATTGGCATCCAGAGCTAATCGAATCGCCGCCAAGTTGTCAAGGGTAATCAACAGATTATGACGGGGATTGTGTTGATTCAATAGATACCAGGTTCCGACAGCACCGGGCGCGTCTCGTTCGACGGACAAAAGCACGATGGATTCATCAGCCGAATAGGTGCGCTCAAGAACCAGAAACGTTGGTTGGAACGTTTCTGGTTTCTGAAAGATGCGGCGAATCCACCGAGTCAGCCATCGAAACCATTGTCGTAAACTCTGTTGCTTCACTGATGTCGCGTTCTCAGGGGGGATATGTTAAAACTTCTCATTGACAATGGCTTGATCCGAAGTGCTTGATCTGAAGTGCTAGTTCCATGATGGAGATAGGGACAGGATTTACGCACAGTCTTCTATATGTAGGGTTTGCTGCATAAAGCCGAAACCATTAACTATCAAGGCTTTGAGTGGCATTGATAGTTGCTCTTGTTCAAGGAAAAAAGGTCAAACCCTTTCATCTCCTTGCACCACTATCAGGGAAAATGTACCATTGCTCCCCCTGCTTCCCTTGCTCCCAGACGCGCCATGGCACGTCTCTACATTGCTCCCCCTGCTCCCCCTGCTCCCCCTGCTCCCCCTGCTCCCTCTGCTCCCCCTGCTCCCCCATCTCCCCTATCTTCCGCATTCCCTGACACCTCATCCCTAAATCCAGAAATTCTGAGTTAAAGTGAATTCTGAACTGACAATTTTTTCTCAACCCTAAGGTCAGTGTATGAACTCGTTAGTTGGTAAAACCCTACAGGGTGGCAAATACACTCTAGAGCAAGAATTAGGACGAGGGGGCTTTGGCATCACCTATAAAGCCACCCATCACTATTTAGGGCAGGTGGTGGTGATTAAAACCCTAGACGAGTCTATGCATCGTAACCCGGACTGCTCTCGGTTTCAGCGCCTATTCCAGGATGAAGCACGACGGCTCGCCTTGTGTACCCATCCCAATATTGTCCGAGTCAGTGACTTCTTTGTGGAAGCAGGGTGGCCCTACATGGTAATGGACTATGTAGATGGTCAGACCTTACAAGAGATTTTACTTCCCGGCAAACCTCTCAGTGAAGCCACCGCCATTCATTACATCTGCCAAATTGGGGACGCCTTAACCGTAGTCCATCAAAAAGGTTTACTCCACCGAGATATTAAACCTGCCAACATCATCCGACGCGAAGGCACACACAAAGTTGTCCTCATCGACTTTGGCATTGCCCGGGAATTTAGCCTGAATACAACTCAAACCCACACTAACATGCTGTCTGAGGGCTATGCCCCCTTAGAACAGTATTTAATCAAAGAAAAACGCACCCCAGCCTCCGATGTTTACGGTTTAGCCGCCACTCTCTATACCCTGTTAACTGCCCAAATCCCCACACCCGCCGTTATCCGGGAGCGCCAACCTATGCCTGCTCCCCGTGATCTCCAACCCCAACTCAGTGCTGCCGTAAATCAAGCGGTCATGCGCGGGATGGCAATTGAGGCGCGTCATCGACCCCCATCGGTAGCCGAATGGCTCTCCCTGTTGCCGGATGTACCCTTTGAATCCAGCCCGGAATTCGTCTCCCATCCTGTATCGACCACCAATGGCGCCACAATTGCTTTAACACCGCCACAGGAAGCCAGTTCCCGTCAGCGAGAGTCCCAACCTACTCAATATACGCCTTGGCATCGACGCTTAGGTGTTTCTCCCGTTTTACTAGGAATGAGCGCTGTTATTGCTACAGGTTTAGTCGGATTGGGAACGATTTGGTATCAGTCTCAAAATCTGTCAACCCCACCAGCGGCTGAACCCTCATCCCCAGAGGAACCCCTAAATCCTGATACCGAACTTAATGATAGTGAGGAAACGACTGAACCAAACCAGGACAACAATTCCCCTTCCTCAGAGCAGGAACAGAAACCCTCTCGCCGCTCTTTTCCGGGATTCCCTAAAAAATCAAGAGATTCAGTTGAACCTTCTCCCTCACCCACTGCTGAAGACCCTTCATCCGCTCCTGGAGAATCACCCTCCTCTGAGAAAAAATCGCCAACTTCAACCCCTAAACCTTCACCTAATTCATCCCCAGCATCCCCAAATCAATCTCAACCGCCAGAACCACCAGCCCCCTCTCAAAAGGTTCCCCAATCGGCTGAGTCTTCTGATTCGGTCAGCGAACCCCCGTCTGAATCTGTTGGCGAACCCCTAGAAAACATGAAAAAAGCACCTGCTCCCCCAGAAGCTCCCCTACCGAAAAAACCCGAAACCACTGAAGAGGATGAGGAATGACAAATAACCTAGTTTGCTTCTTTTCGGGAGTGAGTATGACATAAGACATAAGACAAATGACAAATGACAACCAATACGGTTTAGCCCTACATACCACCAGCCCCCAACTCGGATTAGCTATCAGTAATTTTCAGAGTGATCATCGTGCGGTTACCTGGGATTTGGGACGAGATTTATCAACTCACTTACATCAGCACTTGAGTGAGTTTTTACTCCCAAACGCTTGGTCAGATGTGGCATTTATTGCCGTCGCCAAAGGTCCCGGCAGTTTTACAGGCACTCGTATTGGTGTGGTAACAGCCCGAACGTTGGCACAGCAACTGGATATTCCGTTATTTGCCATTTCCACTCTGGCAGCCGTGGCTTGGTCGGCAACGCTTCAAGGAAAAGAGCCTCAAGAAACCTCACACAAAAGAGCGATCGCGCTACAAATGCCTGCTCGACGGGGGCAGTTGTATACCGCAATCTATCAACTCTCCTCAGAGGGTTCTAGCTTGACACCGCTTGTACCTGATGGGGTGATGACACCTGATATCTGGCAACAGATCCTAGACAATCAAAACCTCCCCTATCAACTGATTGAGGTATCCGTTGATTTAGGAACTTGTGTCACCAGTGTATTAGACTTAGCTTATGTGGATTGGCAGCAAGGAAAACGCCCTCACTGGTCCGAGGCGTTACCGTTTTACGGACAGCATCCGGTGACTGGAACAAAAAGCGATTAACTGTGAATTCGAGGTTCTGGGTAAAGCGTGCTAAGTAACTGACTTTCGATTGCAGCTAGTTCTGCTAACCTCTGGCTGACAACCTCCCGCTCAAAATAGGTGTCCGCTAGCACCCAGTACACCCCGTAATGTCGGGCTTCGGATGTCATCAAACCTTGATAAAACTCAGCTAACTCCGGGTCAGGACAATGAGTTGCCAGTAATCCCAGCCGTTCGTGAGAGCGAGCCTCAATGAGAGCAGCCACCAGTAAAGAATCTAATAACCGATCCGGTTCATAACGACGAATCTGGGCTTTCAGTTTAGCACCATAAGGCGATGGAGAGAGGGAAGCTAGGGGAATACCCCGTCGTTCCAGCCATTGATTGACTTGTTCAAAGTGATCCAGTTCCTCACGCGCGATCGCGGTAAGCTGACGAACCAGTTGCGTACTCGATGGATAGCGAAAGATTAAATTCAGGGCTACACCTGCCGCTTTGCGTTCGCATTGGGAATGGTCGAGTAGAATGAGATCAAGGTGAGCTAGGGCTTGTTCTACCCAAGCCCAGCTCGTGGGTTGTTGGAGGGCGTGAATTACCCAGGGAGAATCTAACACAGGTTTTGGTGACATCGAACTGTCTAGTGAATCACAATAGGGGGAAGATGAGTAGGATAGAGACTGGGATTCGAGGAAACTGGTATTTATCAATGGCGTGCTGGATGCTAAGCGGAAAAGGTGTGAAATTCAATGAATTTCCTCTGAAACCCGGAAGATAGATGTTAGCACTTGTTTTAACTAATAGATAATAGAGTATCCTGACCCTGAGAATCTTGCCTACCCCTGGTGAACATACCTCGGCGCACAATAATCCAGCTTTTAATAAAAAAACTGGTGCAAGTAAACGTTTATGGGTGCTACTTATTATTTGACGACACGGATTTGGATCAATAAACAATGACTCACCGCCGGATTGTTATCGGTGACGTGCATGGGCACTACGATACCCTAATGACTTTATTAGACGCGATCGCTCCTAGTAAAGACGATCAAGTCCATTTTTTGGGAGACTTAATTGATAGGGGTCCCCAAAGCTCTCAAGTTGTTGAATTTGTCAAGCAAAGCCCTTATCCTTGCTTGCTAGGCAATCATGAGCAAATGCTCTTAGAAATCCTGGGTCAGGGAGAAATCTATGGTCCAGCCCTGCAAGCATGGCTCTATAGTGGTGGTCACAGTACCATCAATAGTTATGGTGAGAGTGGTGTCCGCCAAGACCATATCGAGTGGATGCGTACCTTACCCACCCATATCGATTTGGGAGATACATGGTTAGTCCATGCTGGAGTTCATCCCCGTTTACCCTTAGAAAAGCAAACGACAGAACAATTCTGTTGGATTAGAGACGAATTTCATAGCATTCAAGAGCCTTATTTTACCGATAAGTTAATTATCATTGGTCATACGATTACCTTTACCTTGCCAGGAGTACAACCGGGACGAATTGCCCAAGGGCGAGGATGGTTGGATATTGACACGGGCGCGTATCACCCGAAAAGTGGTTGGCTCACAGGATTAGACCTGACAAACTCACGGGTTTATCAAGCCAATGTTTTTAAACAACGGGTTCGCCAAATGCCACTTGAGGAGGCGGTGACAAGGGTAGAACCTTCACAACTCTTACCACGTCGTTCTGTACTCCGTTCCTAGTGCAGTATGGGGAAGCAATGTAGAGACGTAGCATGCTACGTCTGGAAGTTGGGAACCCAAAGAACGAGGGATGGATGTTGCTACCAGAGATCATCCTATTGCAGGGGGCGAATTTTGGCTTTATAGGCACTTTCATCCAAACCATCACCGACAGTAGCTTCAGCCGGATCAATCGCCTGCTTCAAGGCATTAATGCGATCGTGAACGCCGGGATGAGTGCTGAGGAAAGAGGGGACGGAACCGCTTTTCTTCTGGAGTTTCTCCATGAAATTTACCATGGCTGACGGTGCGTAGCCTGCTTTTTTGAGGATGTCTAACCCAACTTGATCCGCCTCAAATTCATCTTCACGACTATTGGGTAACCGCAGCGCCAAGTCCACGCCAATATTAACTAAGGTATTGCGATCTAGACCTGCGGCAACGGCTACTCCCCTGGCGATCGCTGTCTGGCGCATTTGTTCAATCATGTGTTCCTCTTCGATATGCCCGATTTCATGGGCAATCACACTCGCCAGTTGAGCCTCATTGTCCGCCGCTTCAATCAAACCTGTGTTGAGATAAATAAAACCCCCCGTAGTCGCGAAGGCATTAATGCTGTCATCCTTAACTACCTGAAACGTATAGGGAATATTAGAGCGTTGAGTCTCTTTTGCCAATCGCTGACCAATCTGATCAATGTAGCGGTTGACACTGGAATTGCGATAGAGTTGGATCTGGTTTCTCACCAACTGCTGATTGATCTGCTGCCCGATCTCGACTTCCTGGCGCTCAGAAATATTGGAAAGTTGGATAATCTGGACGCCTCGGAAAATCAGATCCAGCCAGGGAATTGCTTGACTCACCTGAGGTGTACCCACGATCAGGCTAAACGCCAAAATCGCTGACACCAACGGATATAATAAACGACGACGGTGACGATGAGACCAGATGGAGAAAGGATTAACCATGGTACATAAAATTAAAATAGCTACAGTTCAGGTACTCAAACAATAGACGCTACTTATAGGGTATAAGTTGCCATTGGCTCTCAAGAAACACTTATTACGTCTGGCAATTTTGGTTATCCTGACATCCCAGAGGATAAGCTGAATTGTAGGTACTCGATCCCTTGCCAAACCAACTATACCGATGATCACGAACCTGTTGATATGTGCGATCGCCTAGCCATTTCATTCCAGGCATTGCCCGATATGCTGAGACGAACACCTCGCCCATGGGCAACAGACGCCCAATTTCCTCAGCCGCCTCACTCCCTTGCCACCGACGTTCCGGGGATGCCCCATCGATGAGAATCATGCCCATTTCGCAGTCTTGGGGGGTAATACCAAAGGTTTCACAGGTGGCTTCATTCTGCATGGGAATGTAATCAAACTGCTGTCCTTGATCCAGATTTTCCAGAAGCTGCACTAACGTGACACAAAGATTGCAGTTGCCGTCGTAAATAACGTGATATTGCATCAAAGGGGTTAATCGCACTCCTTATGAGTTATCTTTATTTACTATACCTAATTTAATCTATTCCTATAGGAGGATAAAAAAGATAATTCATCATGTTAAATTGCTGGACATTTATATATTGTATTTGATTAAATCCTGTAACCTAAGGGGATATTCTTAAATTTAAGAAATTTGCGTAGAAGAAAGTTCGGTCAATCAGCACAAATATTCTAAATCTAAAGAAATCACAGTATCAGTGTAAAAAAATCACCAACCTAGTTTTGTTTATGTCTTTTGATGGATTCACAAAAAGCTTTTTTTCTGTAATATAAAAGTATATTGCGAGAGTTGAACTCTCAAACATAAAGACAAAGAAACACGGAGACTATTCTATGAATCTCATAAAAATAGACAAGTTTTACCCTAACTATAAAGAACAGATTTTCGGTGGCGATGACATTAAAGGATATGATGTCTACTCAGATCGTGAAGAGAAAATCGGTGAAGTTCATGATGCTCTTCTGGATGAAAATGGTCGTTTCCGGTATCTAGTCATTGACACAGGCTTCTGGATCTTTGGTAAAAAGGTGTTGTTACCTGTAGGTTATGCCCGGATGGACTATGATCGTCATCGGGTTTATGTGATTGGTATGACCAAAGCGCAAGCCGAAAGCTTACCGGAATATCATGACAACATGAGTATTGACTACGACTACGAAGAACGAGTCCGGAACGTCTACCGACCAATGGCTGCTAATCGCTCGGCAGGAGCAACATCGGCTCAGGCGAAAACCTCTGATCGCGACACCTACAGCTATGATCATGAGCCTGAACTCTACACCACTACTGAGCAGGATCATAAAAATCTCAAGCTGTATGAAGAGAAACTAATTGCCAACAAAGACCGTTACAAGAGCGGTGAAGTTACCCTGGGTAAGCATGTGGAATCTGAAACAGCTCAGGTATCAGTTCCTGTAGAAAAAGAACGGGTCGTAATTGAGCGAAACAGTCCCTCAGAAGCCCGCGAAGTTCAACCAGGTACTGCTGATTTCCACGACGGTGAAGTTGCTCGTGTGGAAGTTTATGAAGAAGCAGCAAATATCGAGAAGAAAGCCTTTGTTCGGGAAGAAGTGGGTGTCAAGAAAGAAGTTAAGCGTGACACCGTAGATGCCAAAGAAAAGGTTCGCCGCGAAGAATTAGAAGTCAATGTAGATGGCAATCCTGTAGTCAAGGGTCGTCGGTAGAATTCTGAAAGCCATTGAATTTCACCGATTTAAATGAATTGGTGGATAAGCTGTTCGGCATTTAAACCTTAATGTCAATAATTGCGAAAGCCTTGTAGTGCGAGCATCTTGCTCGCTACCCATTCCCAATTTAAATGCATGACAGCTTACGGGGGTGGGCAATGCCCACCCTACTAGGCTGGCAAGATTAAAGTTGTGGGTAAAATTTTTGCTGTTAATTCGGAAAAAGCTATGGATGCTGAAGAGATAGTGAATAGTGATCTAGAACAGTCTGATCAGACATCAGAGATAGTCGAAGAAGACATGATTCGCTTGCTAGAAGAAAAGTTAGTCGTTAACCGCAGTAAGCAGAAAGTCGGTGAAGTTGTCGTTCGCAAAGAAATTGAAACTCGTGTGGTAGAAGTTCCTGTACGGCGGGAAAAATTAATTGTTGAACAAGTTGGTGAAGAACCGAAACAATTGGCAGAAATTGATTTAGGGAAGGGGCAAGTTACAGGTGTTCCTGATAGTGTAGAGACGAGTCTACCGACAACGAATACTGTCAACGGTGAATTTGTTTCACCTAAAGCAGCCAGCGATCTTTTAGCCGCGATCGCGCTGCAAGATAATCACGGCTGTGTTAACGTGCGTGTAGAGCTAGTGGTGGACAATCCAGAGCTTCAGGAAACGTACCAACAGATGTTTGATCGCTGTCGTGGGAGTAAATAGAAAGCAGGGGAAGCTGGGAGAGAGGAGGAAGATGGGGAAGATAAGGGAGCATAAGACATAAGACATCTTTGCCTTTGACTTTTATTGTACCTACCTACTTATTAGATGACCCACTAAACCAAAATGGTCAGATGGGAAAACATTAGGACTATTCCGGGAAATAGGTTTTAATCCCAGGCGTTCAATGGATTCTGGCTGCCAACTTTGGGAAGCAGAACGGAGTAAGATGCGGTCAAAGCGGACTTTTTTATGTTTCTGTTTTTGCTGTAACCTCATTAAGTTAATATCCGTATCTTCAGTATAGCCCGGTTCATCACCTCTCAGAACTGCCCACATATCTTGATAGCGAGGGTCAAGATTACGGTTCTCGCTTTTCCAAGATGAGCAAAAATTAAAGTCACCCATGAGTACAGCATGATCGGCGTGTTCCAAGAGGGGAAAGATATCAGCAAGTTGTATGGTGCGGATGGATGCAAATTTCTTCTTGCTTTCTAAATGAACCGTAGCAATATTAAAATTTTGCCCATTAAGCTGCAATTCAGCACAGAGGAATTTGCGGCTCATTTGACTGATCAGGTCACAGAAAAATAACCGATCTATAGGAAGCTTTGACAGCAAGAGAACGCCATAAGGATTTACTGTTACTCCTGTGGTGTCGGAACTATAGTAATTCTTTCTAACCCAGTCTTGCTCTAAAATTAGTTTAAGAGAGGTTGGCGTAACCTCTTGCAACGCGATCGCGTCAGCATCACAGTCTTGAATAAGCTTCAGTATAGCTTCGTGGCGTTGTTGACGATGATAGTCGGAAAACCAGATATTATAGGTGACCAGTGTTAGTTCACTGATATTTGTGTCACTGACAACATCGGTTGATTGAGTCCAAGCTTGTTTTTCGGGATTAAACCTCTTCGGGTTGAGTTCTTGTAGGTCTGGAGGAATCGGAGGCTTGGTCATAAACTGTTTTCGAGTTAATTACTATTAAGTTTAAGAGTAAGGATTTCCTTTCGTCAATAAACAGGGATTGCTGCTGATAACCGCAAAAAAAGCCACCCTATTTGCCGGATAAATGATCAACCCGGATCACTTTTTTCCAGATTTCTGCTAGTCTTGGTGTCTTCGGTTACAATGGTCGCGGTAAATCTGTAGGAAAATAGGTGTTCAAAACACGACCAGGCAAAACTCTGTCTGTGGATAAGACAAATTCATGAAACCCCGAATCATCGTTTGTGGCTTGGGTCGCACTGGCTATCAAATTTTCTCACTATTAAAGCAACAGGGAGCCTCTGTTGTCGGAATTAGCGATCGCCTGGTTCCGGGTAACTGCCAGGATCTGATTATCGGCGATTTTCGTGCAGCCGCCACCCTACTCGCCGCTGGAATTCAGGAGGCGCAAACCCTAGTTATCACCTCTAGCGATGATGCCTTGAATCTGGCTATTCTCACCCAAGCCCGAGTCCTTAATCCTCGGATTCGGATTATTAGTCGGCTATTTAACAACAGCTTAGGCGATCGCTTGGATCAGATTTTGCCCAATCATGTCAGTCTCAGTGTCGCCGCATTAGCCGCCCCGGTGTTTGCCTTTGCTGCGATGGGGAATCAAGCCATTGGACAACTTCGACTATTCAATCAAACGTGGCCCATTCACGAAGAATACATCCATGACTCTCATCCCTGGAATGGACGTCAGTTGAGTGAGTTGTGGGACGATCGATCGCGGATGTTGATCTACTATCGACCCGTAAAAGGGCAGGTGAGTTTGGTGTCAGCCGTTGTGCAAGGGCGAACCTTACAATCTGGCGATCGGATAATTGTTGGCACTCAACCCAATATCCGCAGCCGTCGGGGTTTGTGGCTACGCCGACTGTTTAAGATTCTCACGAACCTGAAACAGTTTCAGCACCATGGTCAACCCATTCTCGCTGGCACTTTCGCCCTACTCCTAACCATTTTTATCGCCACAGTCACTTATATTAGCGTTCAGTTGAATACCTCAATTGTTGATGCCCTCTATTTTTCAGTGGGTATGATTACTGGGGCTGGAGGGAAAGAAGAAGTGGCAGAATTAGCCCCTGACAGTATCAAGATTTTTACGGCGGTAATGATGTTAGTTGGGGCGGGTGTAATTGGGATTTGTTACGCCCTACTCAACGATTTTATTTTAGGTACTCGTTTTAGTCAATTTTTAGATGCTGCCCGTGTTCCCAGTCGCCATCATTATATTGTTTGTGGCTTGGGGGGTATTGGTGTCCAGATCATGAATCAACTGCATAGTCATGGCTATGACGTGGTTGTCATTGAACCCGATACCCACAATCGATTTCTCGGTGTTGCCCGTTCCTTGGGAATCCCCGTGATTATCGGTGATGCGAGTTTGGCGACCCATTTAAAAGCGGCGAATATCCATACAGCGGAAGCCTTATTAGCTGTAACCAGTAGCGATATGACCAATGTCGAGATTAGTTTAAGTGCCAAAGCCTTAACCCCCAATTTACCCATCGTGGTGCGAAATCATGACCCTCAATTTGCCCGAGGAGTGCAGCAAGTTTTTAATTTTGAGGTGGTACTCAGCCCCACCGAATTAGCCACACCTGCCTTTGCCGCCGCCGCCTTAGGTGGGCGTATTTTAGGGAATGGCATGACCGGCGATACGCTTTGGGTAGCGTTAGCAACAACGATTACATTGAAGCATCCGTTCTGTGGACAGCGGGTGAAAGATTTAACCCTAGATATTGAGTTTGTTCCTCTATATATTGAAACCCGAAATCAAAAGCTTCACGGTCGAGATTTATTGGAAACAGCGTTAGCGGCAGGTGATATTTTATACTTGACCATGCCAGCGTCACAATTAGAACAATTGTGGCGAGTCACCCCCTCTCAGTTGTTGGCAAGTTGAATCTGGGAAAACTGTAGGGGCTCACTTTCACTACTATCGTTTCTTATCTCACAAGGGATGTGACTAAACCCGCCAAAATCTAAGGCTAAAGATCCCCAAGCTGAAGAGCAAGCTTCTAAGAAAGATCCAGCAACCATTCCGGAAGCCCAAGGTGAAAACAAGCGTGTAGAAGGCGATCCGAACCAAGGAACCGACTCTCGTTAATAGTTTTCCGGATTGGCTAGATTTGGAAACAGCGTGACATCCTCCCACACTAACCCTAAACGGGTATAGTGTGGGCTTCCTTTGTCGTAGTCAAAAGGCTACGCTTGGGGCGTTTTATAGTGGGGAATATGCCCAGCCCCACTCTCTTGATATTGATCGCCGCGTTCCAATCTCTGTCTAGAATCAATCCACACAAACACTCATGTACTCGGATTGATAAATCCTTTTGAACTAGGAGATCGCAACAAGAGCATACTTGACTCGTGTTATGAGGTTTCACTTTCACCACTAACTTACCAGCTTTTGCAGCTTTGTAAATGAGAATTGAGAGGAATTGACCCCAGCTAGCGTCATTAATTGACTTGTTTAAACCTGATTTTGCTGATTGTCCATTGGGTAAATACTTGCCATTCGCATCCTGTTTTGGCTTGTTTTTTCGGGATAAGTTAGCGGACTTGATATCCTCAACAAAGAACACTTGTTCATCACGACTTACCAGTTGATTAGCCGACTCATAATGGAATTGTTTCCGCTTCCGTTGTAGCTTTTGATGATGCTTAGATATCTTTTTTGCCAATTGGCGCCGTGATGCTGATTTGTGCGGCTTTTTGTCCTTGCGATTTTGAAGCTTGGCTAGTTTGTCCTCTGACTTGCGATAGTGCTGTTGAATAGTTTCAACGGTTCCATCGGATGCTGTCCAGAATTTCTCTAAACCAACATCTAGCCCTAACGAGTTTTCTTCATTTGCCTGTATCTCTGGTGGAGTCAGACTAGGGATCGTCTTATCCTCTAGCAATAAAGTCACGTACCATCCATCTGCTTTGTGAGAGACTAGCCCCGTTTTAATAGTAAATCCTTCTGGAATAGGGCGATGATAAATAACCTTAACCTGACCAATCTTAGGTAGATTTATTTGAGCAATGTCTCGTCTGGCTTTCCCGTTTTTACGCTTATGGGGATTGGGCGAAACCGTTAGACAGTCTGCCTTAAGCTGAGGCAAACAAAATGTCCTGTAACGCTTGACCGACTTAAATCGAGGCTTACCGCTTCTCTGTTTTTTAAAGTCACCCTTGATAAACCGGTTGAAGGTATCTTCTACTCGTTTAATTGCTTCCTGGATAACCTGAGAATGAACACCTTTGTATAAGGCGTCATGAGACTCCCTTGACCAATGGTTAGCGCGTTTTTGACTGTAGTATGTTGGTTGGTCTTTAAGTTCTGGTAGGTAAGTGATATAGATTGAGCAAGCATTGACAGGTGAGCGGTTACACTCCCACCAGTTAAATCGCTCCTCTAGCATTAAATTGTGTATCCGGCACAACTTGCACAGCCATTCGTTTAGCTGTTTTGACTGTTGCTTATTTGGCACAATTCGATATTGGTAACTTGTCTTGAATGTGTCTTTGCTTCGCTTCACCTTCTATCACCTCCCACGACAATTATACTACTCTTGCAGATAAAGATTCAGAGTGAAAATAATTTTCTCTTCACTGGCGATTCATCTCAACGCCAAATCCTAGATTATGATTATGGCGTGAGGCTTCTCGCCAGATCAAGCTAAACGAATAAAACTGGTAGAGACGTAGCTGGCTACGTCTCTATAATTTGTTGGGTGTCTTAACCACCCGACTGGTGTGACACAGGTAAAATGAATTGCGCTGAAAATTTGCAGTTTGATATCGGCAAAACCATTGATATAGCGCTACGCGCCAGGGAATAGGCAATAGGCAACACCTCGACCCTTCGACAGGCTCAGGGCATCGCTTACCTCGACTTACTTCGGCTTCGCTCAGTAACACGCTCGGTAACACGCTCGGTGTGGAATATGCAATAGTGAAGACAAAAGCTTAGCTGACAAGGGATTGAGCGATTTGAATTTTTCTTGATATGTCCTAACCTTAGTGCGTAGTGCTATATACCGTAGGGTGGGCATTGCCCACCAGCCTTATCTGAGCGTGCCATTCCAGCTCAAATAGTGGAATAGATTGTAGGTTGGGTTGACGCCTGTTACTAGGGCAGAATCTAGGGCTAAAGCCCTTACTACGAACGAACCCAAGCTAATTAAATTAGGTGTGCCACGCCACTACGGAACTGGACAATCCCCTAGCGGCTCAACAGGCAATTGTGGTATAGAAATTGTACCATTATTTGCCGTTGTATCGGCTTTGAATGTACTGTCAAGATCGGTGTAATTTAGAGAGAAACCATTCTCGCTGGTATTATTACTCAAATCTAAACAGATAGTCGATTCTGGCTCAAGATTCGTCAGTGATCCAGTTTGTACTACAAAACCATTGGCATTATCAAGAGTACCTGGGTTTCCTGTGAATGTATTGAATCGGACACCTGCGAAAAGTTCAGACTGATCTTCTGCTAATATAAACGCACCAAAACGAGCATTATCCATTACTGTATTTCTTTCCAGTAGTAACTGGAGCGTTGAGTTATTGAGTGCGTCTATAAAAATGCCATCGGGTTGGGGGAAATTTAGGTCAACACCCTGAAAGCCATTCCTGTCAACTCGATTATCAGTAATTTCCAGTCTCAATGTGGCAGCTTCTTGAATGCTAACACCGATACCATGATGACCATTACTTAATATCTCGTTATTGTCAATCGTGACTCCTAAACTTGAGTCCCCGATCATCAAGCCAGCAATCCCTAGCGTTTCATTATCAGAAATCAGGTTATTTTGGATAAGGACTTCTCCTTCAGCAGTCATCGTAGATTGTACAGTCATTCCCCGCCTCTGATTTCTAGCCAGGGTATTTTCGACAATCGTTACCCTTCCACGGGAATCATCCAAGAACGTGAAAATAATCCCATCAAACTGGTTGTTCAAAATAGTGTTGTTTGTAACATTAACTGTTCCCTGAGAATTATCCCTCAACAATACATTAATTCCATTAAACTGATTTTCTGACAGCGTATTATCTACAATCGTAACTATTTCATCGGAATCTGCGAATAATCCGATAACAATCCCATCTTCTTGATTGCCCCTAAGATTATTGTTAGTCATAGTGACTATTCCCTCAGAATTATCTATTAGTGCCATATAAATACCATCAAACTGGTTGTATGAAATTTCATTGTTGATGAGTGTGACCCTTGAATTAGAATTGCTGAATAGCTCAGAGAAAAGTCCGGCACTGCCATTGTTTTGACTTGTATTATCATTAATATTGAAATTAACATTGACAGAATTAGCTAATCTAAAGCCAATGCCGTTAAGGAGATTATCCGTAAGTATATTTTCAGAAAGCGTTACTGTACTGTCCTCAGCATTAAACAGAACAATACCCATTCCATCGCCTGTCGTATTGACAATCTGATTCCTGACCAGGTTTAGGTCAACCGAACCCGCCGTATTGCCAATAAAAAATCCGCTATTACCCAAACCACCTGTCGTATCAATCCTGTTATCGGTAACGGTGACAGTTCCTGTCGTCTCCAGTAACACTATACCCACTTGAGTGGAATTCGCGATCGCGTTATCCCGAATTGTTACTGTATCAATCTCCCTTCCCTCAATCGCAAAGGTAGCCGCATCAGGGATATAAAACCCAGATAGGGTGGTTCTATTGCCCAGAGTTACCGAAGCCGCCGCACCTGGAGTAATCGTGGGGAGTATTCCTGCACCTGATAGCGGTAATTGCACTATCCCTGTTTCTACAGTATCCAGTTGCTGAATTGGACCCGTAGATAACACCTGCACTCGATCAGGAATGGTAAACGGCGGAATCCCTGGATTGGTTCCGGGTTGTACATAAACAATATCATTGCCATCAGATACCGTTTGATCTAACCCATTCTCAACGATACCAAACGGACTTTCAAACGTACCCTCTCCCCCCATTTCACCTAAACGGATATGCTGGAATACATAAGGTTCCCCTGTTTCCGGATTCGTCGCTGGTACGTCTTGGAAATCATCTTGATGATCAATCACAATTGCATTCGTTCGCTGCACCGATTCTGCTACTCGTGCCAAAACTTGATCATCTTCATCCCCTAACCCTTGGGGACGACTTCCAGGAAATGTTGCACCCACGGTAAACACTAAATTCGTGCCAAATAAATCATCATTTTGCAACGACAACCCCAGATTAAAATTATCAGAAGGACGTGCTTCCAATCTTACTCGCCATCCCCATATCTCTGAACTCCCTTCCGCATCATACCAATACAATCCCCCATAACCGCGCAGATCCCCATCTATACCAATTCGAGCAAGTTTTGCGCCAACTTCTGCATCCCACCCTCCCATGGCGGCTTCTTTGTTTTGCCCCTGTTCTAAAATCAAGAAATTGCGGCGAAAGAAAATATCTCGAACTCCAGCATCACCAACTCCTTGGCGCGTATCGCCTATGGGTAAATAACCATTCACCCGAAAATCCCAAACAGTTCCTAAACTTTCTATGCCTAACCCCAATTGATTAAAGGTATTGTGACCTGTATGACGGTTATCATAACTCATATAACCGCCCCAAATTCGATGGGAATTGGCACTATAGGTACGATATCCCAGGATCAGATTCCCCCCCAAATTGGCATCATCGTTATCCAGGAAGAGTCGCCCTTCCAAAAACGTCAGATTTTTACCTGGAGTTTGTAAAAGGGGAACAAATCCCTCTAGGCGGGTAAATCCATCAAATCCACCACCAGAACTTGTATGTCCAATTCCCAAACGGGGTTTGATTCTTAAGGTATCAGCCGTTTCGGATTCCGCCTCTGTCTGCGCTAGCATTGGTGGGCTAGAGATAGAGAGGAGGAGTACACTGATTAATCCCAGTTTTGTGTTTTTCATTAGTCTGAAGGCAGAATTGAGGAGAGATGTTCCGGTGGAACCTTTCTCAATTCTGGTGAATGTCTGTAAGGACAAGGGACAAGGAATAGAAGATTTAAAACTATTTTATACGATTATCTTAATAATTTACAGCGCTTTTCAAGTAAGTGAGGTACACAGACAGATCCCCGACTTCTCCAAAAAGTCGGGGATCTTGCTTAAGGCTGTACCTCATCAACCTGAAATCTGCTGTATCTACTCTGCCACTATTTTATCTAGGGACATTGAACACCAATACAGACTTTGTAGATGCCAGTGATGACTGGCGAATTCCTCATTAGGAGCTTCCCATTTTAGATTTTATCTTTGTTCATTTGTGACCTATGTCACTACTTGACCTGATCACAGATCACGATTTAGCTTTTAGAAAAATCACAAACTATCTTTTAGGACGATCACAAAATTGTTCTAGAAAATCCTTCATAATGATGACAACAAAAATGAACATTTAATATTTGTGCAGTCAATGAACGTTACTCTGCCTCAGAAAAATATCGAAGACTTAGTGACTAAGGTTTTAATGAATCGCTGCATTACCCCCTCCGATCAGCAATTTTTAAAATGTGCTTTACTGTATAAAGATAGCTTAAAGGAACATGAACGAATTTTGATTGAACGAGTGTTTTATGGGATACGACATGGATTACTGGAAATCCTTGAATCTACATCGGTTTAGCGATTGTTCGAGATAGATAAATTCCAGAAAGTTGGGCTGGTCGTGTTTCCACCGATAAAACCTTGTCCTCGAACGAAGTGAAGGAGCCGGAAGCGTAATCCATAAAATTGCCACAAAGGAAGCCTACACCGACCCTACGGGTAAGGTGTAGGAAGATGTCACGAGTGTATTCTACCATTGGGCATGATAGTTCCGGCTAAGGAGGTGTCACTTAAGTCCGCTCCCATTAAATTCGCGCCAATTAAGTTAGCCCCATTCAAATTGGCATGACTTAAGTTAGCATCCGTTAAATAAGCCAAAAGCAAACCTGCTCGCTGGAGATTTGACTCAGCTAAGTTGGCATGTTCTAAGTTCGCCTCTAGCAAATTAGCCCCTGACAAATTAGCTTTATATAAATTGGCTCGGTTCAGGTTAGCTTTGCTGAGTTGGGCGCTCTGCAAATTGGCTTTTTTGAGGAGCAATCCACTGAGATTGGCGAGACTGAGATTCGCATTTTGCAAGTGGGCGCCAGTCAGATTAGCCCCCGTAAGATTTGCGTGACTCAGATTCGCACAACTCAAGTTAGCCCTTGACAAATTAGCATGACTCAGATCAGCGCCCTTGAGATCCGCATCACTCAAGTCAGCCCCGGTTAAATTAGCATCTCGCAAATCTGCCCGATGTAAATAGGCTCGAATAAAGCAAGCGCCTCTCAGGTTTGCTCCCCTTAAATCTGCTTGGCTGAGAATGGCTCGATTTAAGATGACTCCCTGCAAGTCTGCGGCTTTGAGATTAGCGCGACTGAAGCTAGCTCCCGTACAGTTTGCCTTTGCCAGTTTTGCTCGTTTCATTTTGGCATCGATCAGACTTGTGCCAATTAAGGTAGCATGTCGTAGATCCGCATCAAGTAGAGTAGCGCCCGTGAGAATCGCACCACTCAAATCTGCTTCCCTAAGAATTGCAGCCGTCAGATCGGCTTGGGAAAGCGTGGCTTCAATCAATAGTGCATTCTTGAGATCAGCCTTACTTAAATCTGCATCTTTAAGTTGAGCGCCAATCAGTTTAGCTTTGGCTAAATTAGCTCGCTGCAAATGGGCAGCACTCAAATTAATGCGACTTAGGTTTGCTTCAGTTAAATCGGCTCTGATCAAATTAACTCCGGGGAAATTGCGTTCTCCAGTTTCGTGCAAATTCAGAATTTTTGCTTTAGTTAAACATTGACTTAATTTCATAAAAACGCTTGAGTTTATGGTTTTTTGTTAGCTACAAGCTATCCATATTAGGGTTGACAAAATGTTTTGAATTTGGATTTATATTCTCCATGACTGAAATTATAAATAAATCCCCAAAAGAATAAAATTGCCCTAAAAAATGGGCATCGTCAAAAAGAGTAAACTTGTCCTCTCTAGGGTCGGTTTTAATGTAAATTAAATCCATATCCCTATAAAAACATTAGATACTGAGTGCCATAATTCCTGAACAAGTTCGATAGACTAATCATTATTAATGATTATCTTTGTCTTGCAATCAATGAATATAAATAAGCTTGTGGCAAATCTGTTGGTATCACCTCCAAAACTTGGCATAATCAAAGCCAAAACAATAGGTGGAATTTATCGCTATTCACGGTTTTAGTTATCACCAATTCCTGAGTCTAGGGCGGTATAAATAAGTAATCAGCGAATACCTTATTTATACCCTGTCCCTTGGGAAAACTACGGTCTTCACGGTAAAGGTGGTTGAAGCGATATAAAGCTAATCAATATCCCGATCCTGAATCAGGAGATGACTGCTCAGCGATATTGGTTATTCCAACCGCTACAAAAAGTCTTTTCCTGACGATAAATTTTCATGCCAACCAGGTCTGGGCATTAAGCTAGAAAAATCGCTGCTCGTTAATGCCCTAGTGAATTTTACTGCTGCGCCCAAGTCTTGAGAAGGCGTCATACCGTTGGAGTTGAATTGCGTTAGTTTGTTGTTGTAACCGATCGCCCAATTGTCAGTCGCGATAAAGGGGCTTCCTTAAATAGCCATCGGTCTCCCGATTAGAGATCCCCTCAGACTATACGTCGCCGACAGGCTGACTTCGATTGGCTCAAAGGATGGCAAGAAGCCACGTCGATAAAACTCATGTTTTAAAGATAATCCCTGGGTGTCAGATCCGGCAAGGTATGATTCATGGCAAAATGGGGCGAAGATGCCCATTCCGCTCAAAAATCATCCCCAAGACGTTCTCATTGCTGTTATTGGGAGTTGAAAGAACAATTTTTAATTCACGAGTATGGTAAACTCTTGTGATACAGGTTTTACAAACAAGCAACGTTCACCTCTATATGATTCCCTAGGGGCAAACGTTCCGGATGTCTACCCCACACCATACCGATGATAACCACTGCCTCATCCGACCCAAAGCTCTTTGGCTATTGGGCTTATCTAGCTATTGAAAAACATTTCCAGAGAACCGTTCAGTATGAAACTGATGTTCTCAAGGATAAAGATCCCGAAGCGCTACACCAAATGCGCGTAGGGATGCGACGGCTACGGACAGTGGTGAGCGGTTTTGCCCCAGCCCTGGTATTACCCAAAGCCGCTCGTGAGAAAAAGATTGCTAAAGTGGCGCGACGGCTGGGACAACTGCGGGATTTGGACATTATGCAAGATGCGCTACAAAATCAGTATTTGCCCACTTTGCCCAACTCTGAACAAAAAATAGGCAAAAAAGTATTAGCAACGTTGG
Source organism: Coleofasciculus chthonoplastes PCC 7420 (assembly GCF_000155555.1). Taxonomy (GTDB): domain Bacteria; phylum Cyanobacteriota; class Cyanobacteriia; order Cyanobacteriales; family Coleofasciculaceae; genus Coleofasciculus; species Coleofasciculus chthonoplastes_A. The sequence goes on along the minus strand of NZ_DS989841.1, from coordinate 451,045 downwards.
AAAAGCGGCGTCACCAGGTCTTAGTTCAAGTTCAGAAAACTCTCAAGGATAAACCCTATCAGGAAATGAAACGGGCATTTCAAGATTGGTTGCAGACGCCGACTTACGGAATTTTTGCCGAATTTCCAATTGATCAGATTTTGCCGGATTTACTGTTACCGTTTGTGAGTCAGTTTTTCCTCCACCCCGCGTGGCTTATGGGGGTACACTTTTCAGACGGACAGAAGCAGTTAGCTCAGGATCTGAGTTTAGAGGATGTGGTTGAACTGTTCAGCGTTCAGGGTTCAGTGTTGCACAGTTTGCGGAAACAAGCTAAACGAGTGCGTTATCAGATGGAATTATTTACTGACTTTTATGAGACGCCTTATCAGGATTATGTGAAAGAGATTAAATCGATTCAGCGTATTTTGGGACAGATTCAAGACAGTTTCGTCTTGGCAGAATTTCTGTCGCATTGTCTGAACTCAGACATTAAGAAGAAACTCCCAACCCTGGTAGAGCAGTTGAGTGGCGATCGTTATCAATTATGGCAGGAATGGCGATCGCTCCAGGAACGATATCTCCATCCCCAAACCCGCAAGGAGTTGCGTCTAATTGTTATACACCCAGTAGAGAGCGCGACTTACACCTAATCGGTTAATATCCAAGACGCACAACATACCAATTTGAGTACAAATTAGATATTGAGATGATTTAATCTGTTGCTTACCGAGCCTTTACCTTGATTGCTTACAGTAGAGCTGCCCTGCTATACCAGCTTGTAAAAATCTGGCTGGAGAGAGTTGCAGCCCATGATTCCAACTTCCCGATCCGTTTTGGACGTAAACCCGACTCAATCTCTTGGTCAAGCCGAACTTCAAGATTCACGTCGATTGCATTTTTATGCTAAAGGCGACAAAATCCCCATAATTTCTCAAGGAGTTTGGCAGGTTTGCCAAGGTTTAGTTCAGCTCAGTACGCTTTGCCAAAATGGGGAAGAAGTGTGGCTAGGTTGGGCAGAGCCTTCAATGTTTTTTGGTCGTTGGTTTTCTCTGCTGAGTGCTTACCAAGCCACGGCATTGTCTGACGTACATCTGATTTGGTTTTCTATAGAGGAGATCAATGCTTCACCGCGATTGGCTCAGATGATATTACCGCAAATCGTCCACCGGATACGCCAAACTGAGGCACTCCTAGCGATCGCGGGTCAGCGTCGGGTTGAAGATCGTTTACAACACTTGTTGCGGTTGATGCAACAGGAAATGGGTCAACCTGTACCCGACGGGACTCGTTTGAAGATGCGCTTGACGCACCAAAACCTTGCCAATGCGATCGGTACGACTCGTGTCACCGTCACCCGACTCCTGAACAAGTTAAAAAATCAGGGCAAGATTAGCTTTGACAGCGATCGCCACATTATTATTAAACCAGATAGCTTCAAAAATATTGCTGAGTGGTAAGACTTTAGTTTTGAGTTGAATGAGGTTTGGGGTAGGGGCTTGGTCACCAAGCCCCTACTTGGTCATTTGCTCACCGGAAACTTGGGTCTGAAGCCCTGCCCTTCTAGGGCGGCTTTTAGCATCTCAGAGTGGTATGATATGAGTTAGTTAACTTGCGGCTGCAAAGTCGAAGTTAATTTTAAATCGATACCCATGGACTGTGGGAAACCCAGACAGCTAACCCTGTTTGAAAACGCCTAACCCTGAATCGACAGGGCGTTAGGAGATAACACAGCGCCCCTAGGGGTAAACGCTGTGTGCCTGGGAACCCGTTTATCGGGATATATGGAACGAAATTTCCATATAATCTCCCTTCTTCTAGGAGGGAGAGTGTCAAACGTTAAATTTTTCAGGAGTAAGTTCCTGTCTTTGGAGACGATTTCAATTCCACCAACTACAGGTAAACAACCAGTGGGACTGGTTGTGGTTTTGCATGGCTGGGGGGCTAATGCTAAAGATTTGCAACCTATAGTGCCAGAATTGGCTCTATCTAACTACCATGTCTTGCTACCTAATGCACCCTTTGCTCACCCACAGGTGGCTGGAGGCTATATGTGGTATGACTTGGAACGAGAAGACTATCAAGGCTTGGCACAAAGTCAGCGTCTATTGACAGACTGGCTAAAGTCTTTGGAAAGTCTCACTGGTATTCCTCTTGCCTCTACGATTATGATGGGCTTTTCTCAAGGGGGAGCCATGGCTCTAGATGTTGGGTTACATTTACCCTTGGCGGGTTTAGTGTCAATGAGTGGTTATTGGCATCGCACGCCTCAAGAGATTGAACCTCCCTTGCCCCCTGTTTTAATCGTTCATGGTAGACAAGATAATGTTGTTCCTTTGAGGGTAGCTCATCGATTGCGGGATTATTTACTAGCGCTAGGTGCGCCGATGCAGTACAAAGAGGTGGATATGGGGCATGAGATTGCACCTGAAGTGGTGGAAATTGTGCGGGATTTTATTTTAGTCAATACATGAAATAGGGAACAGGGGGAGTTGGGGGAGATGAGCAAGATGGGGGAGATGGGGGAGATGAGGGAGATGGGGGAGTTAACTCAACACTTAGTCAGGGCGGGTTTTGTACTAAAGTTACTATCAATCGCGACACGAGAGTCCCTAAACCCGCCCCTACAAACTGGGTTTTGTACTAAAGTTACTATCAATCGCGACACGAGAGTCCCTAAACCCGCCCCTACAAACTGGGTTTTGTACTAAAGTTACTATCAATCGCGACAAGAGAGTTCCTAAACCCGCCCCTACAAACTGGGCTTTGTACTAAAGTTACTATCAATCGCGACACGAGAGTCCCTAAACCCGCCCCTACAAACTGGGTTTTGTACTAAAGTTACTATCAATCGCGACAAGAGAGTCCCTAAACCCGCCCCTACAAACTGGGTTTTGTACTAAAGTTACTATCAATCGCGACAAGAGAGTCCCTAAACCCGCCCCTACAAACTGGGTTTTGTACTAAAGTTACTATCAATCGCGACACGAGAGTCCCTAAACCCGCCCCTACAAACTGGGTTTTGTACTAAAGTTACTATCAATCGCGACAAGAGAGTTCCTAAACCCGCCCCTACAAACTGGGCTTTGTACTAAAGTTACTATCAATCGCGACACGAGAGTTCCTAAACCCGCCCCTACAAAGTCGGTTGTCTTGAGCGAAGTGAAGGGACACCCAATCCTCAATTAAAACTCACGTCGAGAGAAAATCAGAATCGCGATCGCAAGCAGCAAGATCGTGTAGAGTATGGCATAAACGGCATGTTCTAAAAGCTTTACAGAGGAAGGAAGCAAGCCATAGACTGCCTCATTTTTCAAATTTAGACGGGATAAATCGGGTAAAATTAGGTAAAGACCTTGGGTTATCGTCTCAATCGTCGCATTTTCGCTGAGTTTGCCTAACTCCTGCACATCGCGACTCAAATGTCCCATTAAGTAAATGCCGAAGGTTAGGAGTGTGGCTAGGATTGAGCTGGTAAACACACCAAACATCAGCGCTACGGCGACAATTAGGCTTAACTCTAAAAACTGATAAAGCTCTGAAATCAGTAGGCTAGCTAAGGGGTAATTAATGCCATTGAAACTGAGGAGAGCTAAGTAAATAGCTGTCATGGCGATAACCAAAACCGCTAAGACTCCCAGTAAGCCTAAATGCTTGCCAATAATTAATTCTGCTCGTGAGATAGGTTTGGGAATTAAAACCAACACGGTGCGTTTTTCGATTTCCTTATTAATCAAACCTGTCCCAACAAATATGGCAACCAGCACTCCCAACACACCAATCGCCGCTAGACCTAAATCCATAAATATTTTATCTTCTGTGGTGGCTGCTACTTCCCTCAAGAGTGGTAGCGAAACGACCAACAGCAAGGCAAAAAAGCCAATCACATAAAAGATGCGATCGCGAATGACTTCCTGAAACCCATTTGTCGCAATTGTCCAAATTCTACCTATAGTTTTTGTTGCCATTTATCTGATGTCCTTTGTCTTATCTCAACTCATTGGTTGCATCAATAATTTATAGAGTTGGTGATTGAGAGGTAACAATCGGTTCAGCGACGCGCCATCCTTCTACCGGATCACATTCTACCTGACTGACAAGCCTAATACCGATGTCAGTTTGGCGATTGACAGGTATTATCTGACAAGACTTAGTGAGTACGTTGGGTTTAATTTGCGATCGCGGACCTTGCCAAAGGGTGTTTAGTTGTAAGTTATACCCCGACTCCCGCAGCGAAATATCACCGAGACTCACTTGCCACAAATTGTCTTCTTTGATATCTGGAGAGGCAATTTCTTGCCTCACTTGGGCGTCAATCTGCTTAATTAGCTGAATCAGTTTTTCGCGTTCTCGAATCAGAAGAATTTGTTCGACATCTGACCAATCTTTGTTATTAAGCTGTTCTTCTAAGCGAGATGCTATCAAATCCAAAATGGTCGTCCCACGGGGTAGCCTTTGCCTCGATTCATCGGTGGATAGTCTGACCACAAAGGCACTTTTTTCAAATGTATCAGACGCCATTGTAGGATATTGAACTAACCAGTTTTGTACCAAAAAATAGAATTGAAACCAACAGCTTAGTATCAACTGACTTGTGAATAACCACACCAGCGGTTGACGTTTGTCTCTATCGGGGATTTTGGGTTGAAAATTCTCACCTAAACAGGTGGGTAATGCGGCAATTACTGCCGATATCAGGGGCCAGACCACTAAAGCATAGGCTGACAATTCGCCTGTAACAATGCCAAAAATATAAATGGTAACCAACGCACCTGTAATCCAGGGACTTAGGAGGATTTTACCAATGCTGATGTCTTTATTGCTAGTTGTTGCCCAATAGACACCTAAAATTAAAAACCACCAACTAAAACTCGCTAATATAATTGTAAAAATATTCGTCGCCAGAAACGACATTGCCCACGAGAATACGCTTAACCCGATCAGGGTCTGCCAAGAGAAAGCTGTGTCCGGGTTAAAGATTTCAAATATAGTTTTTAGGAGGTTATTTGCCCAATTTAATATATTGTTTAAAATTTTCCTAATCATTGGTTTAATTTGAAGCTAATGGTAAGAGATTTGGAAGTCGTTAGAACAGACTGAAAACCGTTTAATTTCAGTATTTAATAGGTGGGTATCGCTTAGAATAGAGCATTCAATTTAAGAATATTCAAGTCCATAAATCGTAAGACTAAAATCAGCAAAATAGCACTGTAACTATAGGCATTAGCCAGTAGCAAAGCAAAGGCAGGATTGGGTTTAGGATTGGTAATCTTCCGCTTGGGCTTATTAAACAAGCCAGGTCTTTTGTTAGATATATCGGAACTCATTTCAAACTGTTCTGGTTGATCATGAATCCATTGTTTTATCAGTTCAAATCCGATTATTTTGATAATAAAGCTAAAAAAGAAAATCATGATACCAATAGAAATTAGTTGAGGATTTGGTGTATTTAATTGACTGCCTAGGGGATGATCAAAGAAAATAAAATTTACAATTTGAATCCGCAATAATTGAGGCAACAAAGTCTCTAGAACTAAAAAAGTTAACCAACCCAGGACAACGCTCCACAAATTCAGCGAGGTAGCATATTGCACACTGGTTTTACGAGTAAGGTTTAGCCGTAGGTGCAAGACCCTGGCTTCTAGGGCGATCGCGACCAACAGGAATAAGATTTGAAAGAGAATCAGTTGGAGAGGTAAAACAATAGTTAAGTTATCTACCATAATGGTTTCCGTTTAATCGATGGTATCAGTTCCTCGTTCGTCATACTCGCTTTCGTGAGCGACGATCAATGTTACATCCTGGGAACCTCTGACATTCCGCTTTATTCCTCGTGACATCTCCTACACCAACCTGAGTACAGGTATGGTGTGGGGCTTCCGGCGAAACAAGCTAACGACGACGGGGATAACTGTCTGGCTTGTTTATACTATATTAGATTGGCAGGGATAAGAGGATAAATATTATTCTTACCATTCCCGGTTATATCGCTAAACTGAGTTGGGGTAAAGTCTTAAGGATCGTCAATGACTAGGACAGGTATTGGTATTCGCACGGCGGCTGAGCGTACAGAACGGATCACGGGTCAGATTCATGTTTACGATGGCGTGGGTAAGGGGAAGTCTCAAGCCGCATTGGGCGTGGTTTTGCGCTCAATTGGTTTAGGGATCAACTGTGCGGAATCCAGTCGGGTCTTATTGTTACAGTTTCTGAAGGGACCAGGACGGAACTATGATGAGGATGCGGCGATTGAGGCGTTGCGACGGGCGTTTCCTCACTTGATTGATCAGGTTCGCACGGGACGAAGTGAGTTTTTTACCCAAGAGGAAGTGACGCGGTTTGACACGTTAGAGGCGCAGCGCGGTTGGGATGTGGCGAAAGGCGCGATCGCGTCCAATCTCTATTCGGTTGTGGTGCTGGATGAGTTGAATCCGTTGCTGGATTTGGGGTTACTCCCGGTTGAGGAGGTAGTGCAAGCGCTGAAAAATAAACCGCCGTCTCTGGAAGTGATTGTCACGGGACGTGGAACACCGCCAGCGCTGTTGGATTTGGCGGATTTACATAGTGAGTCGGTTCCTCATGATCACCCGGTTTCTCGGGAACAGGGGATTGAGGGAATCGAAATTTATACCGGTGCGGGGAAAGGAAAATCGACCAATGCGTTAGGGAAAGCATTACAAGCTATTGGTCGGGGAATTAGTACGGATAAATCCCACCGGGTGATGATTATGCAATGGCTGAAGGGAGGAAGCGGATATACCGAAGACGCCGCGATCGCAGCCTTGCGTCAAAGTTACCCGAATCTGGTGGATCATCAGCGTTGTGGTCGAGATGCGATCGTTTGGCGGGGACAGCAGCAGATTTTGGATTATGTGGAAGCGGAACGGGGATGGGAAATTGCTAGGGCGGCGTTAGCGTCAGGGTTGTATAAAACGATTATTCTGGATGAACTGAATCCGACGGTTGACTTGGAACTGTTGCAGGTTGAACCGATTGTCGAGGCGCTGTTACGCAAACCTCGTGATACGGAGGTTATTATCACAGGTCGTTGTAAAAATCAACCCGCTTATTTTGAATTGGCGACGGTTCATTCGGAAATGATTTGTCATAAGCATTATTGTGACAAAGGGGTGGATTTGAAGCGAGGGGTGGATTTTTAAGGTATTTGTCTTATGTCATTCGTCATTCGTCTTATGTCTTATGTCTTATGTCATTCGTCTTATGTCATTTGTCTTATGTCATACGCAAGGGAGCGCCAAGCAAGCCGTCTTGGTTAATGTCCAAGGCGGTTTGTGCTGTATTGGTGAGGGAACGAGATTTCCAGTGCCTGAGCGATTAACGAACTCGAAGCAAAACTCAATCCATTAACAACAGGGAGAAATTAATGGAAGCTGCCGCGCGTCAGGTGTTGGTGGCGTAATTTTATCGGTCTGGAGTCGGTTCGGTGAAAAGCTGTTCCAAGATGACTTCTGTCGATACCACCTTTTATCAAAAAGTCTGCATCAGCGATTTAGAGGCACAATCGCTTAAAATGAATAAAAACTATTGAGCCGTAGAACTCCTTTATCATCCCCTAGCCTCATTAATGTAATTCAGATAAATGAAATGTTACATAGATGGATATGCATTTTGCCATTTCTAGTGTTGTTCGCTCAAATTTGGGTTGGGCAAAAAGCTGAAGCACGACCCTATCCCGATAGTTTAGGTATTTGTTACTTATTCCAAGGTGATATTTTAGACCTGATTCAACCTTGTGTAATTTCTCAAGGTTACGGTACTGGGGAACATTATACGATACTTCATTGGTCTAACGGCAAAAAAACAACAATTTTAACCAATGTTCTTACCGAGCAACATGCTGTCACTGTAGATGGAGAAAAGGCAGAAAGCTACATTCGTGATAGTAGTTGGTATAACCGAGTTGAACAGCCTGATTCAGATGATGATCTGATTTTCTGTGAACGTATCTTAGCAACTGATAATAGTGTTTGTTATAAGACAACTTTTACCCAGAGTAGTCAGTCTACTAACAAGTCATTATTTGAACAATGTAACACAATCATTGAGGTTGTTAATGAAACTGTAAGTAAGGCTCGCAAAATACTTGATAATACCCAATTTTCCACCTCTGAATCCATGTGGGAAACGGTTGCAACGATGAATAATGCAGCAAAAAAATGGAGAGTCTTTCCCTTAACGACCCAACTTTACTGAATTATCAATCACGCTATGTAACAATGTACAGAAACATGAGTCAAGCGATGCGGGAATTTGCAGTCGCCTTTGAGCGGAGGGATCGCGATACTGCTGAGGTAGCACAGCAATCTTTACAATCGGCGACAAATCCTGAACAAACACTAACCGATAGCCTTAATAACTATTGCCAGCTATGATCTATAGCAGTCGCCAGGGTCATTAGGACATCAGATGAATGCCGTTTATTGTTAGGGAGCATCCCAATTTGGCAAGTTGCCTCTTTGAATGAGGCTGAAACCTATAACTGCGAAATTATTGTAGTGCGAGCATCTTGCTCGCTACTAATACTTAGCTTAATAATATACCAATCAAGCTAAACTGAGTTGATTAATACAGTTTGCCTAACTGGTACTTTATTTTTACGCAAGTCCCTTAACTCTCTTTTTGCTGCAAAAATTCCTGTAAATCCCTCTGCACCTGCTGATACAATTGCGGCGACTCACCCTTTAACCCAATTAAACTATATAATTTCACCGTTCCCGCTCGTCCTCGCACTTCTTCTTCCCCTACCGACACCACCTCAACCTCATCTTTGACAACTTGATACAGAGAATCGGTAATCAAAATATCTGTGCCAAATTTCTTCGTTAACCCCTCTACTCGACTGGCTACATTCACCGCATCACCAATCACCGCATATTCTCGACGACGCTGAGAACCAATATCCCCAGCAATTAATTCCCCATAATTAATCCCAATCCCATTAAATAACGGAATTCGTTCTTCCTGACGCCATTCCTCGCGTAGCTGATGCAAGGCTTTTCGCATCCCTAATGCCGCACGAATGGCATTCATCGCATCGGTTTCTTCCCCCTCAGATACCGGACAACCAAACTCAGCCATTACCGCATCCCCAATGAATTTATCCACGGTACCGCCAGCATCTAAAATCACCTCAACCATGTCATTGAGATATCGATTCAGTTGTCGCACTAATCGGACAGGTGAAATTTGGGAGGATAGGGTGGTAAAGCCGCGAATGTCGGAGAATAAAATAGCGGCTTTTAATTTACGTCCTTTTAGTAATTCCTGATAATCATCGTGCTGCTTGAGAATTTCTTGAACGACAGGTGCAGCGACATACCGTTCTAAGGTACTGCGGAAGCGACGTTTTTCAATTTGATCCCCAATGAAAAGTGCTGTAAAGTAGGAGAAACTATTTAGGGTCATCGCGATCGCAGGGACGGCAATGGGAAAAATCAGTCTGGCGCTGCTATAGCCTAAAAATGCTAGTCCTACCCAAACCCCTGCCATCCCCAATCCCCAAAACAAGCTTGCCGCAGTACGTCGGGGCAGTTTATACAACAGGATAGCGGTTCCCCCAACCAGGACAAACACAAACAATCCCTCTAGCCTTGGATTCGTGATAGCGGCGGCGATTGAACGTCCTTCCATTAACGTTGCGATCGCGTTAGCATGAAGCTCAATCCCTGGCATGTTTAACTGGATAGGTGTCGGCACAAAATCACCGATATTTTGCTCATCGGCTGTTGTGCCAATCAAGACAATTTT